>NZ_JAJBNQ010000007.1:0-121912 GCF_020538025.1 Blautia sp. MSK17_66 | reverse complement strand
AAACCATGTGAATGGTGCTGTTTGGGCATTTGATTATGATAAGATGTTCTGTGTACTGATGGAAAATGAAATTTGCCGAAAGGTGTGTGAAAAGAATAAATATAATAGTTGGATGAAGTTGATTGGACAGTATTGTGTTTCAATGGCTTAAAGATGAAGAAAGTTGTTGGAGGGAAAAAACTCTCCAGCAACTTTGTCTTTGATGAATAGAGGTCAATTTTTGTTCAATTATTTTCACTATTGTTTGATTCAGTGATTTTTTTCTTCTTTGGAGAAACCAGTTTGTGACCGGAATAAATGGACATGCCCATACAAAGCAATGAAGAATAGGCAAAGTATTTATGTGCAGTCATAGATTTTCTGATTCCAGAATAAATGCATCCCAACATACAGAAAAGTGCGCCTAGGGACCAGTATTTATGTGATTTCATGATTTGATACCTCCTTTGATTTAGCTGCTTCAATCATAACTCTATTTTACGAATATGCAAAGAAAATCTTGAAATATAGTTCTGTAGAATTAGAACTTGGCTTTGCGATTCTGTATATTTAAGATATCCACAAGTATACTAAATCCAGAACGATTATTCGTTCTGGAGGAGGTGTTACGATGGATTTGAAGGCAGTAGGACAGCGAATCAAATCAGCACGAGAAGCAAAAAATCTCACGCAAGAGGAACTGGCTGCATTAGTAAATTTAAGTCCGACGCATGTGAGTGTAATAGAGAGAGGCTTGAAAGTTACAAAATTGGATACCTTTGTTGCAATTGCAAATGCATTAGATGTTTCTGCAGATACTCTTTTGATTGATGTTGTGGCACATTCAGTTACAGGTGTTACCAATGAGCTGACAGAGAAAATAGAAAAACTTCCGATCAAAGAGCAGAAAAAAATTATCAAAGTAATTCATACATTATTGGAAGAGTAATATGACAAAATGGGAAGAGCAAGTAGCTCTTCTTTTTTTTGACTTTTTATTCCGCTTTAAATTGTAAAGTGTCTTTTCATGATAATAGAAATATGCTAAATTAGTTCTATAGAACAATGTGTAATTCTACTTATATATTGGAGGAAAATGAATGAGAGAGAAAACTATTTATGAGAAAATTGCAAAAAAGTACAACACAACACCAGAAGAGGTACGCAGAGAAATGCAGATAGCCATAGATGCAGGATTTGATAATCCTGATCCGGATGTGCAGGAAGAATGGAAGAAAATGACACTTAAAGGAGACAGACCCACACCGGAAGAAGTAATCAATTACGCAGTAAAACAATTAAAAGGAAATTAATGAAAATATGAAAAGAAAGATAATTGCAGTAATCTCAGGAGCAGTCATCTTGATAATTGCTACAGGAAGTATTTATGGGAAACCTGAATCTGGTCATAAGGAAGGTGAACCTGATGTAGTAGGAACATTTTCCATAAATCAGGATGAAAATCTAACCGTAGTAGCTAACCGGGAAAATATTGAGGATAGAGAAGCGTTTGCAAGAGAACTTTTGCAGATGTACAAGGAGAATTCTTTTCATTCGACAAAATTCTCCACAGACAGGGGATATGCGACGAGTCTTGATATGAACATCTATTTATGGAAAGAGGATATTGAAGATGGGGAATCGGTAATGACAGCCGAATACAGACCTGTAGAATATGGAAAGGACTATGATGTTGTCAATAATCCTGATAAATTTCAACTATATATAGATGGAAAAGAAGTAGAAGAATAACACGGTGAACTTTTTATACTGAAATATGTACGATTTCAATAATGATGTGAACTTATAGGAATGTATTGCGGATACTTTGTGAACTTTATCCTGATACAATGATTATGCTGATGAAAGAAGGCATAGATAACTGAATATAAGAAAGAGACGAAGGCCTCAGTAGTTAAGAAAAAAACTACTGGGGCTTTTTTTCGTGCCTGAATTTCTCAGCCAATAACTGCGGGTATGTCCCGGCAGGATAAAGGCGGAGCAGGCATGATTCTAAACAGAGGTCCGCCTTCTGGATTTGAAACAAGCAACGAGATTTCAAATTCAGGAGGAACGGACATGTATATTGAACACCCATATTTTTATGAAGGAAAGTATTACGCAAATATTGATGGAGAGATGATTGAGATTACAAAAGAGGTTGCGTATGCGATGAACAATTTTTATAGAAGCAGCAAGGCAAAAAAGGTAGAAATCAAAAACGAATTGGGAGAGGTCGTGGACAAGATGTTGAGGGAAGTACCTTACAGTGGTCAGTCCATTGATGGAGAAGGCTTTATGATAGAGGATTTTCCGGATCTGAATTGTGATGTGGAGCATAGTGTGCTGACAAAAATGGAACAGCAGGATATCCACAAAGTGATCAATCAGCTGAACTCCGAGGAACGCATGATTATTTACGGTATTTTCTTTGAAAACAAGACACAGACACAGATGGCAGAGATTATGGGAATTTCCAGACAGATGCTGTCATACAAGCTGAAATCCATTCTTAATAAGATGCGTGAAATGTATATGAATAAATTTTTTTAAAAAATTTTTCAAAATCTTTTGCATCTTCCGAAGTCATTTGACTTTAGTAATTAGAGGAGCTTTAAGGACTCCCTAAAACGCACCGTGATAACTGAATATCCAATAATAACTGACGTGACATTTCATACAGTGAGCACGAGGAAGATGCCGCTATAGGATTATAAGACGTAAAAACATTTTTAGAGCTAATAATGCTGCGAAAAAGCACTGACCAAAGCCAGTCGGCAGGCTGGTGATGCGATGACATGTGTGAGATGCGATACACTTGCAGACTCTGAGAAGTCTGTAATTGGTAAACCTATGAACTGCCAGAGCCTGGAAACGAGAGTTTTTGGGTTGTGGTCCGGAGTATAGCATTCGGACAGGTTATTATTCCCTTCCTGCAGATGCAGGAGTAACGATTCGGGGTATCGAGGATAAATAGAATCGAGCGAGCACTGTTTAATAATCAAATTGGTTATAGAGGTTATGCGGCAGAGCTTTCCATCTTGGAAAGGAACTCTGCCGTATTCCTGTGGAGCCAATATAGCGCTAGGGATGCTTTACAAATAAAAAAAGATTGGAGAGATGACAAGTGACGATTCGAAGAGGAGATATCTTATGGGCGGATCTCGGTATGTTTCCGACAACTTCGGTTCAGGGTGGAGTAAGACCGGTGATCGTAGTAAGTAACAACAAAGCTAATACATACAGTTCAGTCATTACAGTAGTTCCGCTGACGTCAAGAATATATAAGAAGCGGTATTTGCCAACACATGTATTTATCAGTAAGTACGATATGACAGGGATCCGAAAAGGAAGCCTGGCATTGGCTGAACAGGTTATGAGTATTTCTACAAAATGTATTATTGAGAAATGCGGAAGAGTAAATAAGTGGAGCCTGGATCGGGTACTGAAAGCAGTACGGATTCAGATGGGAATGGAAGGAGAAGGGCATGACAGCAGAGGAATATAGAAATTATCTGGATCAGGATTTCAGTGATGTGGATATCAATGAAATGACTGATCTACGGATGATAAAAACAGACAGAAATAAATCGCTTCAGGAACGGAGAGATATTTTTCTGAATAAAGTAGGAAATCCTTATCTGGTCCGGATCGGTAATATGAAAGTAAAAGTCAGATTTGCAAATAACGGTATATCTATGGAGCAGGCATTTGAGAATATGCTTCTGAGTGTCTGAAAAAGTACTGGTAAAATTGAGGGGACTGTGTTAGAATGTCGGTAAGGACAAATTATGCAGCCCCCTTTTATTACATGGATTTTCTGACGTAATAAAAGGAGGTAAGATATGTATCAGAATATCAACAAAATCTATCATGCCGCCATCTATGTCAGATTATCTAAAGAAGATGGCGATATTTCCAGTTCAGCAAAACTGGAAAGTAACAGCATTTCTAACCAGAAAGCTTTGATTCTGGATTTCCTGAAAGACAAAAAAGATATTGAAGTTGTTTCAGTCCGAGTTGATGATGGCTACTCAGGCTCTAATTTTGAGCGCCCTGCATTCCAGGCAATGCTGGAAGATATCCGGCATGGGATTGTAGACTGCGTAGTGGTAAAAGATTTATCACGATTTGGAAGGGAATATATTGATTCCGGGAAGTATATCGAGAGATTATTCCCGGCTCTTGGTGTGCGTTTTATTGCCATCAATGATAATTATGACAGTCTTAAGGGAAAGAATCAGGCAGACGAAATCATTATCCCATTTAAAAATTTAATCAACGATGCTTATTGTCGTGATATTTCTATTAAGATCAGGAGTAATCTTGAGATTAAGAGGAAAAAAGGCGAGTGCGTGACTCCGTTTGTAGCATTTGGATACAGGAAGACAAAGACAGATAAGCATAAATTAGAGATTGATCCATCGGCGGGCGGTGTAGTACAGGATATTTTTAAGATGAAGCTGCAGGGAATGAGTCAGGATGCGATCGCTAATCGTTTAAATGAACTGGGTATTCTTTCCCCATTTGAGTATAAAATAAGCAGCGGCAGTCGTTATGAAACAGGTTTCCGGCAGAAAGAACAGGCACTTTGGAGTTCCGTTACGGTCCGCAGGATACTGGAAAACGAGGTTTATATCGGAAACCTTGTACAGGGAAAAAGGACAACTCCAAACCATAAAGTGAAGCAGACTTATGTGAAACCGGAAGATGACTGGATCCGGATTGAGAAAAATCATGAACCTCTGGTGAGTGACCGTGATTTTGAAATTGTTCAGAGGCTTCTTGGCATGGATACACGTACTTCACCTGACCAAAAGCAGGTATATCTGTTATCCGGAATTGCTGTATGTGCGGATTGTGGAGCACCTATGACAAGAAAGGTTTCTACTGTGGCAGGAAAAAAATATGCTTATTATCTATGTTCCACAAATAAAGAAACAAAACGCTGTTCCAGTCATAGAATACCGGAAAAGGATCTGGAAGATGCCGTATTAGTGATGTTGAAACAGCATATCCAGAATATCCTGCACCTGAAAAGAGTCCTGGAATTTATCGGTACTGTGCCATTTCAGGAGATCAATATGAAAAAGCTGCAGGACAGGCTGGAGAAGAAAAAGCAGGAGAAAGAACGCTGTAAGGAGTTACGGATGATGCTCTATTCGGATATGAAAGAGGGCATTGTATCAAAAGAAGACTATGTAGAGCTTCATGCAGCATATGGAAAGCGGCTTAGAAATGCGGAAGAGAGTATCCGTGCGATCCAGAAAGAAATGGATAACGAGCTGGAAAAAGCAGACAAAGCCAATACCTGGCTGGATTATTTTGTGAAATATCAGGATATTGAAGAACTGTCCCGCACTGTGGTGGTAGAACTGATCAGGCAAATCAGAGTATATGATAAAAAGAATATAGAGATCACTTTTGATTTTGATGATTGTTATCAGACATTGCTGAATCAATTACCTGCTATGGGAGTTGATATGGTAATAGATGATGATAACAATCTGCAGGTCAATGTAAAGGAGGTTGTATAAAATGGCACGAAAGAGCAGGAAAAACATTCCGGAAGTAGTCAGCAGTGCAACCGTCCAGACAGAGGTGAGCAGACCGTTCCGGGCAGGATTGTATGCCAGAATTTCAATGGAAACAGAAGAAACCTTAGAAAGAGGAACGATAGAAACCCAGGTGGAACTGATGAAAAACTTTGTGGCAGATACGGAAGACATCGCAGTTGCAGAAATATATAAGGATTCTGATTATTCTGGTACAAATTTCGACCGTCCTGGTTTTACGCAGATGATGGAAGATATCAAGCATGGAAAAATTAACTGTGTGATTGTAAAGGATCTATCCAGACTTGGAAGGAATTATGTAGAGACAAGTAATTATATTGAGCGTGTATTTCCGTTTTTTCATGTGCGGTTTCTTGCTGTGACGGATGACTTTGATTCTTTCCGTGAGGGAGTGGATCTGACAGTTCCCTTAAAAAATATCATCAATGAGTTTTATTCCAAAGACCTTGCAAAAAAGAGCAGCAGTGCCAAAAAAGCCCTGTGGAAAGAAGGAAAATTTACTGGTGCATGGGAACCTTATGGATACAGGAAATCAGAACAGGACAGACACCAGCTGGTAGTTGACGAGGAGGCTGCCGGACATTTACGAGAAATTTTTACTATGTATATGGATGGATGCAGCTACAGCGATATTGCAAAAAGACTGAATACAGATGGTATCCTTTCCCCGACTTTGCAGAGGGAATATTATAAAACAGGCGAAAAGCCTTCACCGGAATCCAAACCTTGGAATAATTATGAAGTGAAACGTGTACTTCAGGATGTCCATTGTACCGGAGATTCTGTATATGGAAAATATCAGCAGAGTGTTTTTCAAGGAAACAAGCAGAGAAATCTACCGGAGAGTGAGTGGCTCTATGCTGAGAATACCCACGAAGGAATTATTGATAAAGAACTGTTCCGGCAGGTACAGGAAAAAATCCGGGAATTTACGGAAGCATACAAAAAGAAGCATCAGCTGAATAATGGAGCCATTCGGAATCATAATTTCTATACCGGCAAGATCAGGTGTGGGGGTTGTGGGAACCGCATGGTGTTGTCCAGAGAAAAAACAGGGACATTTTATTATATCTGTGGTGCAGATGCGAACCATAAATCCGGAGGAAATCAGTGTAAGGGGCACAGAGTCAAAAAAGAATACGTGGATGAAGACGTCCTTCGCCTGATCCAGTCACATATGAAAGCCGTATTGGATACAGAGAAACTGATCCGTGAAATGAATTCTGCTTCCAGAAACCAGACACAGTATTTGCTTCTGGATAAGGAAGTGGGGAAACTTCGGCGGGAGTTGAGCAGGATCAGCAAGCGTAAATCTGATTTATATGAGGATTATTCGGAACGTCTGATTACAGAAGAAGAATACATGCAGTTTTCCCGTATCTATTCCAATGAAATAGAAAACATCAAGAACCGCCTGGATGTAGTATTGGCGGCACAGGTACGGTATTCCAAGGATTATCATATCGAGGAAGGATGGGGAAAAGTGATACATACTTATATGTCAAAGCGTAAGCTGACAAAAGAAATGGCAGATGCCTTTGTGGATTCAATTATTATCCATGGTAAGTATGATTATGAGATCAAGCTGGTATATGACGATCAGTTTGCAGATTTACAGAAATTAAAGAAAGAGAAGGAGGCGCAGTCAAGATGACAGATCATAGAAAAACAGCTGTTTACATCCGTTTATCCGCAGAAGATGACAATGTAGATGGCAGAGCTAAAAAAGAGAGCGACAGTGTAACTTCTCAGAGAATTCTGTTAAAATCATTTGTGATTGATCAGCTGGGTGTAGATGAGGCAGATATCCTGGAATATGTGGATGATGGTGTCAGCGGTACTCATTTTAAACGGCAGGGATTTCAACAGCTGCAGGATGACATGAAAAGTGGAGAAATCGGCTGTGTAGTTGTAAAAGACTTTTCCAGATTCGGAAGAGACTATCTGGAAGTTGGATTTTATATTGAATATATTTTTCCACTTCTGCAGATTCGATTTATTTCGATTAATGACAGCTATGACAGTGCAGCAAGCAGCGGAATGACTGGTGGAATGAATGTGGCATTGCAGAATCTGGTATACAATATGTATAGCCTGGATTTGTCCAAGAAAATTTCATCAGCAATGCAGACGAGAACAAAAAATGGTACACGTCTTCCGGTAAATGCCAGATATGGCTATAAAAAAGGAAAAGATGGAAGGCTGGAAGTTGATCCGGAGGCTGCAAAAGTCGTGAAAATGATTTTTCAGATGGCAGCGGAGGGAACAAGTTTTGCAGATATTACAAGGGAATTGAACAGACAGGCGATTGCTACTTGTGATGAGCAGAAATTATCAAGAGGGGATCAGGTGCAGTTCCAGAGGTTTGACACGATCAAAAAGAAACACTGGAGCCCTACGACAGTATCGGCAATCGTCCGGGATGAGATTTATATTGGAACCAGAATCTGGGGCAAAACACGTTGCAGTATGCATACGGGCCATAAAGCAGTTCTGAATGATGAAACAGAATGGGTTCGCCTGGAAAATCATCATACGGCAATTATAGACAGGGAATTGTTTGAAAAAGCAAATGAAATGCATCCGAAAAAGAAGAGAAGTGTTGCAGAATCACGCACCAATTTTACTCTGGAAAGACGTAAAAAACAGCCGGCCTTGCTGATATGTGCCAACTGTGGGCATTCTCTGTTAAAAGAAACAGAGCATCTGCTGAAATGTTCAGATGCCAGAACCAATGGTGATCCTGTGTGCCGAAGTCTGGTGATTCGTAGGGAACCGATGGAGGAGAATATCCTTGGGCTTGTCCGTCAGTATGCAGCGTCAATGTTGAAAAAAGGAAAGAAAGTATCTTCCAAAAGACAATGTGAATACAAAGAGATCAATACTACAGAATTGCAAAAACAGAGCCGACAGTTGACCTCGGAAAAGATGAAACTCTATGATGATTACAAAGATGGTCGTATAGATCGTGATTCGTATAAGCAGAGAGCTGAAAAGATAAGTGTACAGCTGGATGAAATAAAACGAAAGATAGAAGATGCGAAGAATAGTAAAAAGCTTCTTGAACAAAATGAACTTTCTGATAAAATAAAACTAAAAGATTTCTTGGGAATTCAGAAGTTCGATACAGAGAAGCTGCGTGAGGTTATCAAGGTGATCCGTGTTCATAGTCAGGATGAAATTGAAATCGAATGGAATTTTGACGATATTTTTTCAGAACAGAGATAACTTGAGCAGGACAAGAATGACTTATCAAAAGATAATAAAGGTGCTGGGACTACCTGATGGAAGCGTCAGATAGTCTTCGGCAGAAAAAAATAAAATTTTTTTTGTCCTATACTTGACACATCCACATGTATGCAGGCATACATATTGTTCCAATATGGCGAAAGCTGGAATGAATCCGAAAGCACTCCAATATTTAATGGGACATTCTGATATAGGGGTTACGTTAAATGTATATACGCATCTGGGATTAATTGATGCAAAAGAAGAGATGAATAGGATTGCAAAACTGGCATAGTATGATAAAATAATAGAAAAAAGAATTAAAAATAATCTGATTATAAGGTTCTTAGAGAGCCTGTTTTCCAGGCTGGTTATTACTAAGAAGTTACTAAATTTGGATAAGAAAATATACGAATTTATGCTGTGATATACAGGAAAATGACAGGATTGAAGATTATCGGAAAATGCCTGTAAACAGCGTAAATACAGCATTTCAAGGAGTTTTAAGCAATGATAAGAGTGTTATTTGTCTGCCACGGCAATATCTGCCGTTCCCCTATGGCAGAATTTATATTTAAGAATATGATCAACAAAAAACAACTACAGTCGGATTTCTATATTGCATCTGCTGCAACGAGTACAGAGGAAATCTGGAATGGAATAGGGAATCCGGTGTATCCTCCGGCGAAGAAGGAACTTGCCAGACATGGAATTTCCTGTGATGGAAAACGAGCAGTTCAGCTTAAGAAATCTGACTATGATAAATATGATTATCTGATCGCAATGGAAGAGAGAAATCGGCGAAATATGCTTCGGATTCTCGGGAGTGATCCGGAGCATAAAGTGAGTCTTTTGCTGGATTATACCGATTGCCCGGGAAATATTGCAGACCCGTGGTATACTGGGGATTTTGAGATTACATATAGAGATATTGTAAAAGGTTGCGAGGGATTCCTTGAACATCTGGTCAAAAGTGGAAGATTGCTCTGATCAAACTTTACTGAGAGTATAGCCAGATACATATGGAATATGTCTGCAAAGGCGGACTTGTCCGATTTTTTCTTTTGTTCTTCAACGATTTTCGGCATATGTACGTAGAATTTGTCGATGAAAACTTCTTTACACGTCTTTGAAATCTGTTTATACTGTTCATACAGCAACTCTAAAGGGAGCGTTCGCTCCCTTCTTATCTATTAATAATCATGGGCATTCGCCCGAACATTCAGAAAGACGAGGAAATGAATATGGACATGACATACGAATGTTTTGTAGAAGAACTTCGTAAAAATTTACTCGAAGAGACAGATTATAAAGAAGATATGATTTGTTATAAGAAGGAAGAAGAGTATCCCCCGACGACTGGGGACCGGCTCTTACTGAAGCGACAGCAGGGTGAAGGAATTGTGGAAGTATGTGCATTGTATGTACAGGATCTGTATAAGGAGTATCAGAACGGCTGGAGTATGGATTCGATTATTCAGGAAATTTTAAACAGACTGGAGGTTATTTTAGAATCGGAATGTTTCCAACGGTCTAAGAATCTGGAAGACTATGAGAAAATCAAAGATTATCTGTTTATTCGCCTTTTAAATATAGAAAAGAATCAGACGGAACTTCAGGATTGTATTTACAGAACGATTGGAGATATTGCGTTGGTTTTGTATGCCAGTATGGGAGAATTGGATGGGAGCAGTGCCAGTGTCAAAATAAAACGACACATGTTGGATGGTTGGAAACGGGATTCGCAGGAGGTATTTGATGCTGCACTATTAAATACGTACTTTATTTCACCACCCAGGATCTACTGTTGGGAGAGGCTGATTTTTAATCCGGATTATGCAGGAGAAAATTTTATGAATCTGATGTGTGATTATAAGATAAAGAAGGATGCTCTGGGAAATTGTCTGAGCACTACGATTCGAACGAATGGTGCTGTGGCAATTTTCCTGCCGGGGGTAGCTGAACGAATCGGGCAGTTAATGGGATGTGGATTTTATATGGTATTTACCAGCATCCATGAGGTGATGATCCACAGTGAACGAAACGCAAATCCGAAAGAACTGAAACAGGTCCTGGAAGATACTGTGAGGGAAACAACTCCGCCGGAGGATTTCCTTACTTATCAGATTTATCATTATGATCCGGAGTCAGAATCGTTCAGCTTCTGTTAAAACAGATGAAAAGGTGCCAAATAGCAGAATGCTGCATATAGTATTTAAGAAAGCATTTTGGGAGGAAGGGCATTGGCATATAAAATTGTACTGGATGCGGGACATGGAGGTTGTAGATAACGCAAGTGATGAAAACAACGAAAATACAAGGAGAAAGGCAACTGTTGTACCTATTAAAATAGAATATGTGTGAGAGGACAAGCCTTTCAGTAATGTAGACGTTCAGAAATGAGCGTCTATTTTTATACCCAAAATGAAAGGAGCATTAGATTTATGAAAAAGACATGGAAACGATTGTGTACGGGCTTCTTAGCTCTTGCAACTGTCGTTACTGCTTTACCGACTACACCCGTCCATGCAGAAAGTAAGCAATACTGGACGGAAAGTGCAGAGCGTGTCGGTATCATTGAAAAAGTAATGAATGACGGTTCTATCGGTTCGACATTCAATGAGGGCTATATGAAAGTCGAGGGCGAAACTGCCTATTGTATCGACATCAATACAGATTTTAAGAATGGCTACAAGACCAGAGCTGACGCAAGCTCACGCATGAGTGCCGACCAGATTTCAGATGTGGCGTTATCCTTAGAGTATGTTAAACAGTATGGCGAAGCTCACAAGGAACTGAACTACAAGCAAGTCTATCTGCTGGAACAATGTGTCGTCTGGCAGAGATTGAGCGTACATCTTGGCTGGCAATGTGATAACGTGCGAGCTTCTTATGATGAAATACCAAAGGCTACGCAGGACGAAGTTTTCGCTGGTGCAAGAGCCTTTGTCAAAGAAAATAAAGGACGTTATGAATGTGGCGGTTATATCTACTCTGGCGAGGGGCAGGAATTGGGACAATTCTGGGCGAAACTGAATGTCGGAAATGCGAAACTGCAAAAGACTTCCAGTAATACCAGCATTACCGACGGTAACGGGAATTACGCTATCGCTGGTGCGACATACGGTGTCTTTGCTGATAAGGACTGCACGAAACAGCTTGCCACCCTTACGACTGATGAAAACGGAAATACGGACGTTGCAGAGGTAAAAGCAGGCACAGTCTATATCAAGGAATTATCCGCACCAGCAGGATATAAAGTAGATAAAACTGTATATTCCTTAAAGATTGAAGCTGGAAAGACAGCGACATTGAACGTATCTGATACGCCAAAAGTAACGGACACTTTGATTGAGCTTTTCAAGATTGATATGGAAACACAGAAAGACAATCCGCAAGGAAACGCTTCTTTAGCAGGTGCGGAATTTACATGGAAGTATTATGCAGGCTTCTATAACAAAGACAATCTTCCTGCCGAAGCAACTCGTACATGGGTTACAAAGACAATCGCTGAAACAGACAGCAACGGGACAGCCCACTACATCACAAAATTAGCGGACGCATACAAGGTATCTGGCGACAGCTTCTATATGCAGGACGGCAAGGCGGTTCTTCCACTTGGAACGCTAACCGTTGAAGAAACAAAAGCTCCAAACGGCTACTTGTTAGAGGGTGCATATATGCAGGCTGGCGATAAGTCCGAACAGATAAAAGGCTTATACCTTACACAGATTACCGAGGACGGCGACCTTGCCGTATTATCTGGAAATAACCAGTTTTCCGTATCAGATAAGGTTATCCGTGGCGGTGTCAAAATTCAGAAACGAGATTTAGAAACGGGCGATACAAAGCCACAAGGAAGTGCCACTTTGAAAGATACTGCTTTTGACATCATGCCGAATGATGAAATCAACCGTTACATGAAAATGGAAAAGTTACTGGAAAATAAAATCTCCCGTCGCTTCAAGGTGCGTCGCTTGGAAATCCATGATTTTGGGTATCTCATGGAACATCTTTACGGCAGGGACGGTATCGCCTATGAAGATTATGAGTACCAGCTACCAAAGAAGAAATTGCAGAAAGAAACGCTGATAAAATACTATGACCTTATCCGTCCGACAAGGTGTGTGATTGAGGAAAGCCAGCGATATTTACGCTTGGAACATGAGGACAAGGAAAGCTATGTGTCTTATTTTACCGTCAATGCGATTGTGGGGGAGCTTGATTTTCCGTCCTCTGAAATCTTCTATTTCCAGCAACAGCAATTCACATTCCCCGTTGATACTTCTATGAATGTAGAAATCGTGGAAAATCGAAAAGCATTAACGACAGTCCGCAACAAGAAAAAGGAATTGAAAGACCTTGACAATCACGCCTATCAAGCAGGAAGTGAAACCAGCTCAAATGTGGTGGACGCTTTAGACAGCGTGGACGAGCTGGAAACGGACTTAGACCAGAGCAAAGAAAGTATGTATAAGTTAAGCTACGTTATTCGGGTGTCTGCCCCCGATCTTGACGAGCTGAAACGCCGTTGTGATGAAGTCAAAGACTTTTACGACGACCTCAATGTAAAGCTGGTGCGTCCTGCTGGGGATATGCTGGGGCTTCATTCTGAATTTCTTCCAGCCAGCAAGCGATATATCAATGACTATGTGCAGTATGTAAAATCAGATTTTTTAGCTGGGCTGGGCTTTGGAGCTACCCAGCAGTTAGGGGAAACTACGGGTATCTATATGGGGTATTCTGTTGATACGGGAAGAAATGTGTACCTGCAACCGTCCCTTGCCAGTCAAGGTGTGAAAGGTACAGTTACCAACGCCCTTGCTTCTGCGTTTGTCGGTTCGCTTGGCGGTGGTAAGTCGTTCTGCAACAATCTTCTGGTGTATTATTCGGTTCTCTTTGGGGGACAAGCAGTTATCTTAGACCCTAAATCAGAGCGTGGAAACTGGAAAGAAACGCTCCCAGAAATCGCCCATGAAATCAATATCGTAAATCTTACCAGCGACAAGGACAATGCAGGACTTCTTGACCCATTCGTGATTATGAAGAATGTAAAAGACGCTGAAAGTCTGGCAATCGACATCTTGACATTCCTTACGGGTATTTCCTCTAGGGACGGCGAAAAATTCCCCGTGCTACGAAAAGCGGTTCGTTCCGTTACCCAGAGCGACAGTCGGGGCTTGCTCCATGTAATAGACGAGCTACGCCGTGAAGATACGCCCATATCAAGAAATATCGCAGACCATATCGACAGCTTCACGGACTATGACTTTGCACACCTGCTGTTTTCGGACGGTACGGTAGAAAATGCTATCAGTCTGGATAATCAGCTCAATATCATTCAAGTAGCGGACTTAGTATTACCAGATAAGGACACGACCTTTGAGGAATACACGACCATTGAATTATTGTCGGTGTCTATGCTGATTGTGATTAGTACCTTTGCCCTTGATTTTATCCATTCGGACAGAAGTATTTTTAAGATTGTAGACCTTGACGAAGCGTGGGCGTTCTTAAACGTGGCACAAGGCGAAACCTTATCAAATAAGCTGGTTCGTGCTGGACGAGCTATGCAGGCAGGGGTTTATTTCGTTACACAATCTTCTGGAGACGTGTCAAAGGAAAGTTTGAAAAACAACATCGGCTTGAAATTTGCCTTTCGTAGTACCGACATCAACGAGATAAAACAGACCTTAGAATTTTTCGGTATTGACAAGGACGACGAGAACAACCAGAAACGGCTTCGTGATTTGGAAAACGGACAATGTTTATTGCAGGACTTATACGGGCGTGTCGGTGTGGTACAGATACACCCCGTCTTTGAAGAACTGCTACACGCCTTTGATACCAGACCGCCCGTACAGAGAAATGAGGTGGAGTGATGAAAGAAAGGATAAAAGGTGCATTCACAAAAAAGAAGATTTTCCACTTTCTCAAAATGGCTCTGTTCGTGGTGGCACTCTCCCTTATCCTGCTTTCACTTCTGGGGACGGTGGCTCATGCAACGGGGCTTGTGGACGATACCATAAACGCAGAAAATCTTTACTCAAAATATCCGCTTTCCAACTACCAGCTTGATTTTTATGTGGATAATAGCTGGTCGTGGTTGCCGTGGAACTGGCTGGACGGGATTGGAAAATCGGTGCAGTACGGGCTTTACTGCATTACCAACTTTGTCTGGACGATAAGCCTTTATTTAAAGGAAAAGGCAAAGTCCAGCGTGTCTGATTTCAAGCGTGGCATGGTGCAGGAACAGCAGTCCAGACAGTCGGGACGATTGGAAAGGCAGGAACAGCATAGACAGAATATCGCTGACAAGCGTATGGAGCTTCAAAAGGCACAAGAAGCAAGGCAGGCACAGCGAAAGGCTGACGGATCAGCGACAACGGGAGCTACCCGTCCCCATGAGCGACCAGCCACAACTTCAAAGCCGAGTGCGGAAAAAACGCAGGAAGTCAAACGCCCTGCCACAGCTACCACTTCAAAAGCAAGTGAGCCAGTCAAGACGAATGTTGTAAAAGAGCGTCCGTTATCTTCTGGTGCTTTTGATAGAAAAGCGACCCAGCCTACACAGCCAGTACATAGACAGAATGTAGAAAAAGTAGTATCGCAGGAAACACGCCAGAATTACACAAAAGACCGCAGGACAAAGGTTCAGCAGACCCAGAGCGTTCAGAAGAACCAGCAGACCACAGAGAAAAGCCGTAACCTTGTAACGAAGAAAGGACAGAAGAAAAAATGAAACTGAAACATATCGCTCTCATTGGCAGTCTGTTTCCTATCCTCTTTTCTCTGGTGCTTTTCTTTGGTGTCCTCATTAGTGCAGACAGCGACGACGAAAACAGCAACTTTTCTTCTGGCATTACGAGTATGAACTTATCCGCAGAAGTCTTGAAACATCAGCCTATGGTGGAAAAATACGCCAGAGAATACGGCATTTCCGAGTATGTCAATGTGCTATTGGCTATCATTCAAGTAGAAAGTGGCGGTACGGCAGAAGATGTTATGCAGAGTTCGGAAAGTCTTGGTTTACCGCCTAATTCCTTAGATACGGAAAGTTCAATCAAGCAGGGGTGTAAGTATTTTGCGTCCCTGCTTTCTTCCTGCAAAAATCAAGGTATCGACGATTTGAATGTAGCGATACAGTCTTATAACTATGGCGGTGGCTATGTGGGATATGTGGCAGGAAAAGGAAAGAAACACACCTTTAATCTTGCAGAGAGCTTCGCCCGTGAGAAATCGGGTGGAAAGAAAGTAACCTATACCAACCCGATAGCCGTTGCGAAGAACGGGGGCTGGCGATATGGTTACGGAAATATGTTCTACGTCGAATTAGTCAATCAATATCTGACCGTGGCACACTTTGATAATGCGACGGCACAAGCGATTATGAATGAAGCGTTGAAATATCAAGGCTGGAAGTATGTGTATGGTGGCAGTAACCCGAACACTTCCTTTGATTGTAGCGGACTTGTGCAATGGTGCTATGGAAAAGCTGGTATCTCCTTACCGAGAACCGCACAAGCCCAGTATGACGCAACCCAACATCTTCCACTCTCGCAGGCAAAGGCTGGGGACTTGGTATTTTTCCATTCTACCTATAACGCTGGTTCGTATGTAACACACGTCGGTATTCTTGTTTCGCCGACACAGATGTACCATGCAGGCGACCCGATAGGATATGCAGACCTAAGCAGTAGTTACTGGCAACAGCACTTAATCGGTGCAGGACGAGTAAAACAATAGAAAGGACTTGAAAAATATGTTTAAGAAGAATAAGAAATCGACTGAAAATGTCAAAGAAAAAAAGGTGCGTACTGTCAAGGTAGGCACACATAAGAAAACCGTGATTGCGTTGTGGGTGGTGCTTATCGCAAGCGTGAGCTTTGGAGTATATAAGAATTTTACGGCTATCGACCAGCACACGACCCATGAAAAAGAACAATTGGAAATTTTTGGAAGAGAGGAGGACATACATGAAAAGGAACTTTGAAATGTTTGAGGTTGATACATGGATTGAACCAAACGAGGAAAAAATTGTGGACACAGTTAATAAGTCAATAGAAATCTTTTATTTGAAAGAGCAGGAAAAGCTATTGACTTACCGAGAGTTTTTATGGTCGCAATTCCGTATAACACAGAAAAAATGGTGGATATTACAGATGTTATTATTGGTAGGAATTGGAATAGCCCTTTATTTTAATCAAGAGATTTTTATCATACAGAGAGGATTAGGGATTACAAGTGTTTTATTTGTGATTTTGATTATTCCAGAATTGTGGAAAAATAAATCTAATCAATGTATGGAAATAGAGAATACATCTTACTATTCTCTTAGACAAATATATTCAACACGGATTTTTTTATTTGGCTTGGTAGATGTAATATTACTTACTGCATTCTGTATATTTTTGCATGGAAGTTTGCATATTACATTGCTTTCCCTACTATCACAGTTTGTCTTTCCTGCGGTTGTTACTGCCTGTATTTGTTTTGGTCTGCTATGTAATAAAAAAAATGTAAATGAAACTATTTCTATTGTTTTATGTATTCTGTGGAGTGTAGTATGGTGGCTAATTACAGCAAATGAAAAAATATATTCTGTTATAAAAATGCCAGTATGGATACTTTTGTTGGGAATTGCGTTATTGATTTTAGGAAGTATGATTTATAGAGTTTTACATGATTGTACTAGATATTGGGAGGGACATTCAAATGGATTTAACGATAACTAATTTAACAAAGAAATTTGATAATTTCACAGCAGTAGATAATATAAATGTCACAATGACAACAGGTGTATATGGATTGTTGGGGGTGAATGGTGCAGGTAAAACTACTCTTATGCGTATGCTTTGTACATTACTTCGTCCAACCGAGGGAAAAATAACTTGTAACGGGAAAGATATTTTGGCTATGGACGGAGATTATAGAAAAATTTTAGGGTATTTACCACAAGACTTTGGTTTTTACCCAGAATTTACCGTAAAAGATTATCTGCTTTATATTTCGTCAATAAAGGGGATAAAACCGATCGTCGCAAAAAAACGAGTAAGAGAATTGGTTGCAAAGGTTGGTTTGCAAAAAGCATTCAATAAAAAAATGAAAAATTTATCTGGCGGTATGAAGCGTAGGGTTGGAATTGCACAGGCGATGTTAAATAATCCCCAAATTTTAATTCTTGATGAGCCGACTGCTGGTCTTGACCCAAATGAACGCATTCGTTTTAGAAATTTAATCAGTGAATTGGCAGAAGAACGGCTTGTACTTTTATCTACGCATATCGTTTCTGATGTGGAATATATTGCAAACGAAATTCTACTGATGAAAGATGGACAATTGATTCATAAAGGAACTGTAGTTGACCTTATCAATTCAATGAAGGAATATGTTTGGGTATGTCATGTAGAAAAAAATATGGTTCAGAACTTATCGCAAAAAAATAAAGTGTCGAATATAAAATCAGATGTGAATGGTGTAGAATTACGAATTATTTCAAAAGATAAGCCAGTTGAAAAGGCAACAAGAGAGAACGCCACTCTTGAAGATGTGTTTTTGTATTATTTCGGCGAAAAGGCAGGTGTAAATAATGGTACGATTTGAATTAAAAAAAATATTTGCAAAATCATCAAATAAAATTGCGTTAATTATTCTTTTGGTGGCTATTGTAGTAATTAGTTATTTTGCGATTGGAAGTATAGAATATGTAGATTCTAGCGGAAATAGTCATACAGGAATTACTGCATATAACAGGTTAAAAGAAGTAAAAAATGAATGGAAAGGTAATATAACAGAGAGTGTATTGCAAGAAGTTTTAGAGGAGAATAATAAAATAAAGAGTTCTGAAGAATATTTATCAAAAAATGATACGGAAAATAATATAGCATATTCTCGGGGACAAGGGTTTTCTGATATTAAAGATATGATAAATAGAAGTTTTTGTGATTTTCAAGAGTACGATTATTATCGAGTTGATACAGTTACTCCGACAGAACTAGGAAATTTTTATTCGAACAGGATAGATAACTTGAAGAAGTGGCTTTCTTCGGATTCTGTTAAGGACAATTATACAAAACAAGAAAAAGAATATCTTGTTGAAAAATATGAAGAAATGCAAATACCTTTTTACTATGAATACGCAGGTGCTTGGACGAGTCTTTTATATTATTTGCCAGTATTGATAATGTTGATTATGTTAGTTGGAACATTTTTAATATCTGGAATTTTTTCTGATGAGTTCCGTTTAAAAGCAGATTCCATTTTTTTTAGTACGGTATATGGAAGAAGCAAAGCAATTAGAAGTAAAATTGTAGCTGGATTTGTCTGTATCACAGCAATTTATTGGATTTCTATATGTTGTTTTTCTGGAGTTGTTCTTGGGTGTTTGGGTATTGACGGAGCAAATTGCTTAATTCAAACGAGTTTGGGAGGTTGGAAAAGTTTTTACAATATAACATTATTACAAAAATTTTTATTGACAATAATAGGCGGATATATAGGGGTGTTATTTATGTCGACCCTTTCTATGTTAGTATCTGCAAAAATGCGTTCTTCTGTTTTAGCAGTAATAGTTCCTTTTGTAATATTACTTGTTCCGTCTTTTTTATCTGATTTTTCCGTATTATCGAAAATTTTAGGATTGTTGCCAGACCAACTTTTACAAATCAGTTCATCTGTCAATTATTTTAATGTTTATCAAATTGGGAGTAAGGTTATAGGGGCAATCCCGATTCTATTTACAATATATTTAATATGCTATTTTATACTACTTCCATTATTGTATCGTATATATAAAAAGTCTGAATTAAACTCATAATAAAAACGAAATATGAAAACTGAGGGCATTATGCTTATGCTACAAAGGCAAAAGTTTAATAGAAATCAAGTGCTGTAAGGGGGGCTTGTATTATGGAAAGTTTTAAGCATAATCTTATATACTCATACACTACCTAACAGCACTTTATCAACAATTGAATATCTCACAGCTTTAATAGCTCGTATAAAACTATATGTTTTGTGCGGGCTTTTTTCATACCAAAAAAATATTTAAAATTTTTTCGGTTTCAACTTAACAAATCACACCTGCCGTTCCCTATATGGTGCGGAAAGAGGGATAACCACTTTTCACGTCGTAACGGAAAGGGGGTGAGATTGATGAAACCGTCTGACTTCCAGAAAACAGTTCAATGCCGTTTTGAAAGTTGTTTGAAGAAAGTTGTCCGACATGTTGTTAAGGACTATCAGAAGAAATTAAAACGACGACAAAAGGAAGAAACACTCTTTTGTGAACTTCCAGAAATCGTTGTAGAAAATCTGGCTGTCTGGGACGACTATGATACGGACTATACGATTTTCAATGTATGCGGTAATGATATTCGTGTCTATGATGATGAATTGGCAGAAGCCTTGAAACAGTTATCCGAGCGTAACCGTGAAACTTTGCTGATGTATTACTTCTTGGAAATGAACAACGAAGAAATTGCAAAAAAGCAGAATATTTCCAGAAGCGGTGTATTCCAAAATCGGCATAACTCATTGGCACTTATGAAAAAATTACTAAAGGAGAAACAGTAAAAATGAAACAAACATTTAAGAAGCCGTCCTACTACTTGCTTTCACAAGCAATGGACGGGGACGAAAAAGCGATTGAAAAGATACTGGCATTTTATGACCCGTACATATCAAAGTGCTGTCTGCGTCCACTCTATGACGAATACGGCAATGTTTATATTGTTGTAGATATGGAGTTAAAGGGACTTATCAGAGAAGCACTTATTAAAATGATTTTAGGGTTTGATATTGCCTTAGAAATCGAAGAAGAATAACAAGCAGTAACCGCAGAGCATGATTTGTTCAATCCCCTCTTTCCTGCTCTGCCCCTGCTTTTACATGAAAGCAACACGCTTTCGCCACAGCTCTTTGACAACTGAATAAAGCAGACAGATACGTTTGTGAGATAGTGAGCCACGGGGACTGTACGCCACGACCTTTTCAAAAGAAAGCGAGCGACCCACGCAGTGATCCGAGAGCGACTGTTGGAAAAGTCGTTTTGCCACGACCTATCCTCACAGAATAATGATACGTCCGCATGGTGCGGTTCTGCCCACAAGAATGGGAATAGTTGAGATACTAACGGAGCTTTCCAAAGCCGTCTGTCTGCTTCTGTAACATTGTGAAAAATACGCATATTGGATAAGCCTATGTGCGTATGTTGAGAATAGATAGCTGACTAAGGGGGCTGATAACTTGGCTAAAAAAGAACCTGCACAATATATCGTAGAACGGGAATTTTTAGGTAAATTTTCCGTAGAGGAATTGCTTGTCCGTATCGTGAAATCTCATGTAAAAAAAGGACTATCAAGAGGGTAAAACCCTTGAAAACAATGGAAAGAAGCCGTACTTTATGGTATAATATTATCATAGGTACGGCAGTTGAATAGGTGGAAAAATGATTTATCAAAAAGGTTCAAACTTATTTAACGTAGCTATTTATATCAGATTATCACGAGAGGACGGAGATAAGGAAGAAAGCGATAGTGTAGGAAATCAGAGAAAACTTTTAACAGAATATGTGAATAAGCATGATGACTTTATCTTATATGATGTTTATATTGATGACGGTTTTACGGGAACGAATTTTAATAGACCAGACTTTCATAGAATGATTGCTGACATTGAAGATAACAAGGTAAATTGTGTTGTTGTAAAAGACCTTTCCCGTTTTGGACGAGATTACATTGATACGGGGCGATATTTGGAAAGAATATTTCCAGAGCTTAATGTTCGTTTTATTTCTGTAACAGATAATATTGATAGTATGAAGCAGGCATACGATATGTTACTTCCTATTAAAAATATATTCAACGAACAGTATGCCAGAGATATTTCTAATAAAATTCAAGCGACTGTAAAATCAAAGCAGAAAGCAGGAGAATTTATCGGAGCTTTTACAAGTTATGGTTATAAGAAATCTCCTGCAAATAAAAATAAACTTGTGATTGATGAATATGCGTCCGAAGTTGTAAAAAGAGTATTTACTATGTATGCACAAGGAATAGGAAAACAAAGCATTGCCAAAATACTAAATGCAGAGGGTATCCTTTGTCCGTCGGAATATAAAAAGCTCAACGGCGAAAATTACAAAAATTGCAACCGTTTAGAGAAAACTTCTTATTGGACGTATTCCACGATTAAAGTGATGTTACAAAATGAGCTTTATATTGGAAATATGGTACAAGGAAAGAAACATCAACGTATGAGAAGCAAACAGCGTCCAGTTGAGAAAGAAAACTGGATAAGGGTTGAAAATACACATGAACCGATTATAGACCGTCAACTGTGGGATAAGGTACAAAAACTGCTGACGAAAAAACATAGGGATATTGATTTAGAAACAAATAAAAATATCTTTGCAGGTTTTATCAAGTGTGGCGATTGTGGTCGGGCAATGATGAAAAATTTCTGGCGACGTGCTGACGGAAGTAAGTCCTATTCATTCTATTGTGGAACTTACAAAAGAAGTGGAAAAGATTATTGCACTCCGCACACGCTCCCGTTTCAAGTATTGAATGATATTGTGCTGGGAGATTTAAAGCAGATTATCCGCAATGTAGAGAACTTGCAGGAACTTGTAAAATCACAATCTTTCACAGCAACAAAAATTAGAAAATCAACAGACATAGAATTGACAAAGTTAAAAGCAGAGCTTGAAAGAGTGAAGAAGTTGAAAAAGTCAATTTATGAAGATTACAAAGACGAACTGATTTCTAAAGAAGAATTTCTTTCTTATCGAGAGGACTATCAACAAAAAGAAATGCTTTACTCCAAACAGATTGAAACGCTGGAAGAAAAGAAAAAGGAAAGTGTAACAGAAGATGTTTTTGAAACACCGTGGTTAAGGCGGTTGTTGGAACTGAAAGACATTGAAGAATTAGACAGAGATATTATTGTGGAAATGATAGACCAGATAACAGTTTATGAAAACCGCAAACTTAAAATCTCATACAACTTCGGAAATGAGCTGGAACATTTATTTTCAAGCGTTTACTGTGAGGACTTGGAGAAAAAGGCTATCTAATCTCAATACATTTCTAACTCCCCATATATACTGGGGAATACATATCACAATTTGCGTAAACTACAATCAGCACATGGCGGAACAGATCCGGGCGCTATATATAAGGAAAGAAAAGAAAAAGATGATAATCTGGAACTGACCAGAGCAGTTGGTAAAATCCTGGAAGACAATGGAATTGATGTGGTGTATACTAGGACTACAGATGTCTATCAGACACCCTTTGAGAAGGCCAGGATTGCAAATGAAGTGGGAGCAGATTATTTTATTTCTTTTCACAGAAACAGCAGTCTGAAGGAGAACCAGTACCAAGGGGTAGAAGTTCTGGTTTATGACAAAAGTGGAATTAAATATGAGATGGCACAGAATATAGAAGGAGCACTTGGCGAACTGGGATTTAAAGAATTGGGAGTGAAGGCAAGACCGGGACTTGTAGTTCTTCGAAAGACCAGAATGCCGGCTCTTTTGATAGAAACAGGATTTATAAATTCTGATTCGGATAATCGGCTTTATGATGAAAAAAAACAGGAGACTGCGAAAGCGATTGCAACTGCGGTTTTGGGGACATTGAGTGATGAAACGATAGAACAGCCTTTGTATTACAGGGTTCAGACAGGAGCTTTCCGTCGACGTGAGAATGCGGATCAAATGTTGTACCAGCTTACGGATCAGGGATTTCCAGGATTCCTTCTTTATGAAAATAATCTTTATAAGGTTCAGGTAGGTGCGTTTCAGCAGATCAACAATGCGATCCAGATGGAGCAAAAGCTTCGGGATGCCGGATACAGTACGATCATTGTAACAAAATAAAATACAGACAGGAGAAAATTATGTACGAGAAATTTTTGGAAGAAGTAGAAGAGTTTATTTTTATGGAAAATCAGCCGGAACAGGCGGATATTATTTTTGTTCCGGGAAACAGTTATCCGTATATGGCGGAGAAAGCTGCTGAACTTTATATGGCAGGAATGGCACCTGTTATTCTTCCAAGTGGAAAATACAGCATATCCTCTGGGGAATTTTCCAGAGTATCTGGAAAGAAAGAAAAATATGATGGAAATTATCACACAGAGTGGGAATTCCTTAGAGATGTTCTGATAAAGAACGGTGTACCGGAGTCAGTAATACTGAGAGAAGATCAAGCTACTTATACTTGGCAGAATGCTCTTTTTTCAAGAAAAGCTACCGATCTTTTGGGGATAAAAGTAAGCAAAGCAATTTTATGCTGTAAAAATTACCATGCCAGAAGAGCATTCATGTATTATCAGAGGGCGTATCCAGAAGCAGAAATTCTGGTATGCCCTTGTGTTGTGGATGAGATTACAAAGAAAAACTGGAAATTGTCACAGCATGGGATTGATGAGGTGATGGCAGAAACAAAACGAATTATCAGTCAATTTCAAATAATGATGTGAAATATAAAATATAAAAAGGAAATTCTGAAAATAATTTAGGGGGTGTCGAAAAAAGCAGAACTGTGTTATAATACGTGTGTCGTAAAATAAAATATTATGTTACGAAATATTTACAAAAAGATAAAAGTTTGGTATATTAGAATTTGGCGTGTCGAGAAAATAGAGATGTCAGAATATTTGATTTGATTTACTTTATAGATAGAATATAATAGGTTGGATTTTGGCTGTCATACATATGAGGCCGTATCTGGCAATAAGATGCAGAGGCATTCCTGAAAGATTGCCAGGCATCGACAGCTACTCAACAGGGAGAAATCCTGTGAAGTATCATTCAAAGTAGTTACTGAATAATTAAAACCATTGTAGAATGTTTAGAATAGATTGAGGTACATAATTATGAAAAATAATAATAAAAATATACATTTTTTTGCTATAGCAGCTCTTGCAGCAACACTTATGGTTGGACAGGTTCAGACTTTACCGGTTTATGCGGAGGATAAATCTGTACAGCTTGGAAGTCTGATCCCGGATAATGTGACAATTGAAGAACCGGTTCCGCTTTCTGATATTTCTTTGCCGGACAGTAAATATGGTACACTTACCTGGGCAGACAGTTCCAGTGTGCCATCTGAGAGAGTTCAGTCTTATGATGTGGTATTTAAACCATATGATTCTTCAGTGTTATCCAGGATTTCCGGTTGGGATGGAGAATCTGATGTTATTTACAGCAGTGTGACGGTTGTAGTTAACAGTATTGCATCAGATTCCGAAGAAGAATGGAAAGAAGATTCTGAAGAAAATTATGATGAGAATTACGATGATTCCAGTGCTTCAGAGGATAAAAATCAGGAAAATTATGATGAAAACCAGGATTATTCCGGGGAAAATGAGAATAATGGGACAGATGCAGAAGAGCAGACAGAGGATAAGTTTTCAGAAGAGGAACCAGAGGTAAGTAAGGCTCCAGCGGAAACTGAGAAAGAAGAGACAGAAATAACAGAAGAACCGTCAGAAGAAACAGATAAAGAAGTTGAAAAACCTGAAACAGAGGACAAAAAAGAGACTGACGATAAGGAAGCATCAGATAATAAAAAAGAAAATCCGACAGAGGTACCGACAGAAACACCGGAGGTGACAGAAATTCCGGAAGTAACACAGATACCAGAAACTTCGGAAACTCCGGAAGCAACAATAACTCCTGAGGTAACGGAAGAACCGGCGGTAACATTAACTCCGGCAGCAGATAAGGATAATATCTTTGATGGAGCAGACAAGGACATCAAAGAAGATGAACGCTCTACAGAATATGAAAAAAATCTTACAGAAGAACAGCAGACGGAGCTCGCAGAGGAAAATCACAGCTGTAATGGAATAACTGTGTCCGGAATCGATCTGCCGTATTATGTGCAGTTCCGTGTTGCCAGTGGAGATGATTATGAATTTACCAATGAAACGGAGGCAAATGTATTCCAGTCCTATGAATTTGAACTGTGGGATCTTAAGAACAATACGGAATATGAGGTTCCGGATGGAGAATATGTAAGTGTGACAGTTCCGGTCAAGGCAGGTTACAGTTATACAATTGAGCATCTTCTGGACAGTGGAGCCATGGAAACAATTGTACCAAGTGTTGACGGAAGTACCATGGTATTCAGTACGCACTCTTTCAGTCCGTTTGGAATTGCAGGAAGCAAGACTCTGGTTGGCGAAGAAATTGAAGAAGATGGATATGATACCGGTGTGGTTGCAGATACACAGCTTACTCCGGCTGCAGATGAAAGTACAGATTCCTCAGCCGATTCAGCTGAAGATACATCTACAGATATTTCTTCGGAGACAGATTTAAGTACAGCTGTTACGCCAACAGAGAAGATTGAACAGTCTTCAGAGACTGCTTCGGATGATGCACAGAATAATGATGAGGATAGCAGCAGTTCTGTGAAAGCTGTGCACACAAATGATCCGACCAGAATTCTTCCGTTTGTGATTCTTGCAGCGGCGGCAGCTGCTATTGTTGGTGTGATCGTGTATTTAAGAAAAAGAAAAAAATAAAGTAACTATTCAGAAGACAGTATCCCGCGAGACAATTTGGAATGCATTTTGACTCGTAGCTGTGAGGGTACGGAACAGTTACGAAATAAAATAAGCAGGAAATATACAGATAACTCCGGCATATGATTTAGATATGAGGGGGTATCTGTATGGGAGTAAAGATAGTATTGCGAGCATTGTTTCTGGCATATGCGCTTACAGGCGTATGTCTTTTAGTTCTTGCCGGTTTCGTGTTTTGGATGGATATCGGGACGGGAGCAGTCACGGTGGGGATTATCCTCATCTATGTGATTTCCTGTATGGCGGGCGGATTTCTGGCTGGAAAGATTGCCAGGAGGGAGAAATATCGCTGGGGAGCTCTGTCGGGGCTTGCCTATTTCCTGCTGTTGGTAACAGTTTCGGTTATCGTGAGCAGAAGCTGGGATATGAGCGTTCAGCATATGATAACAACCTTTTGTATGTGCCTTGGAGGAGGTACGCTTGGAGGAATGCTGTCCTGATAAAAAAATGCTTTTATTTGAGCCGAATTTATGCTATACTATGCCCAGAACATTATACATAAGGAGGTATGCTAACATGGAACATATCAAAACATTAAATACAAAGAATCTGCAGAACACAGTGAAAAAAGGTGGATGTGGTGAATGTCAGACATCTTGCCAGTCTGCTTGTAAAACTTCCTGTACTGTAGGAAATCAGAGCTGCGAGAACAAATAAAGCAGGTTCAGAGTAATCAGTTAAGCAGCGGAGTGAAATCCGCTGCTTATTCTTATGATAAAAAGTTTTTAGGAAAGGATTTTCAGAAAGATGAGTCTGATTCACAGATATCAGAACAATGGTTATAATATTGTTCTGGATATAAACAGTGGATGCATCCATCTGGTGGACTTAGTCACATATGAAGTACTTCCGTATATGGAAGAAGGACTGAAGGAAGATGAGATTGTTGCTAAATTAGCGGAGCGTTTTCCGGAGAAGGATATCCGTACTTCTGTTTCTGAGTGTGAGAAGCTTAAAGAACAGGGAATGCTTTTCACCAGAGATGCATACGAAAATGTAATAGAGGAATTTACAAAGAATCGACAGACCGTAGTTAAAGCATTGTGCCTGCACATTGCACATGACTGTAATCTGGCCTGTCGATATTGTTTTGCTGAAGAAGGAGAGTATCACGGAAGACGTGCACTGATGTCCTTCGAAGTTGGAAAGAAAGCACTGGATTTTCTGATTGCAAATTCCGGTTCCAGAAAGAATCTGGAGGTGGATTTCTTTGGAGGGGAACCTCTGATGAACTGGCAGGTAGTCAAAGACCTGGTTGCATACGGAAGAGAGCAGGAAAAGCTTCATAATAAGAAATTCCGTTTCACACTCACAACGAATGGAGTACTTCTTAATGATGAAGTCATGGAGTTCTGTAATCGTGAGATGGGGAATGTGGTTCTCAGTGTGGATGGCCGTAAGGAAGTACATGATTTTATGCGTCCGTTCCGCAAGGGAGCAGGAAGCTATGATCTGATCATTCCGAAATTCCAGAAGTTTGCGGAGTCCAGAAATCAGGATAAATATTATGTGCGAGGTACTTTTACTCATCATAATCTTGATTTTTCAAAAGATGTCCTGCATCTGGCGGATCTCGGGTTCAAACAGATTTCTGTTGAGCCGGTAGTTGCCCCGGAGACGGAGGATTATGCAATCAGAGAAGAGGATATTCCACAGATCATGGAAGAATATGATGCTCTTGCGAAAGAAATGATCGCCAGAGAAAAAGCCGGCAAAGGTTTTAATTTCTTCCATTTTATGATCGACCTTACTGGTGGGCCGTGTGTTTACAAGCGTCTGTCCGGATGTGGTTCAGGAACAGAATATCTTGCAGTAACGCCGTGGGGAGATTTTTATCCATGCCATCAGTTTGTTGGTGAAGAACAGTTCCTTATGGGGAATGTGGACGAGGGAATCACAAGACCTGAGGTTCGTTGTGATTTCAGTAAGTGCAATGTATATACAAAGGAATCCTGTAAGGAATGCTTTGCAAGATTTTACTGCAGTGGCGGATGTGCTGCCAATGCTTATCATTTCCAGAAAGATATTAATGGCAATTATGATATCGGGTGCGAGCTTCAGCGTAAGAGAGTGGAGTGCGCAATCATGATAAAGGCCGCATTAGCGGAATAAAATAATTCAGGAAAGGAAAAAACGATGAAGAAAAACAGAGCAATCGTTGTGCTGCTCCTGACCGCCATTATCACAGTCTTTCTGTGTTATACGGCCGGTATTGGTTTTGGACCAACAGGAACTGGTGCAGCAAAGAACATCAAGACCGGTCTGGACCTGTCAGGTGGTGTCAGCATTACCTATCAGGCAAAAGACAGTAATCCAAGTGCGGAAGATATGTCAGATACTGTATATAAGCTCCAGAAGCGTGTAGAGCAGTATAGTACGGAAGCACAGGTGTACAAAGAAGGAAACGACCGTATTGCGGTAGAGATTCCGGGAGTCACAGATGCAGATGAAATTCTGAATGATCTCGGAAAGCCAGGTTCTCTGTGTTTTATCACACAGACGGACGATGATGGTAATGCGAACTTTTCCAACACAGGAAGTGGTTATGCACTTGCAAGAAGCCTTGATGAGATCCGTGAAGCCGGATCAGTGGTTCTGGAAGGTACAGACGTGAAGGATGCCCAGGGAGGTGCGTTCCAGTCTGACAAAAACAGTTCCAGAGAATATGCAGTCAGCCTGACGCTTACAGATGAGGGAAAGACGAAATTTGCAGAAGCAACAGAAGCAAATGTTGGAAAGCAGATTGCAATCGTTTATGACAATCAGATTTTAAGTGCTCCGAAAGTAAATGAAGCAATCACCGGTGGGCAGGCACAGATCACTGGTATGTCAGACGTAGAAGAAGCACAGAATCTTGCTTCTTATATCCGTATTGGTTCTCTGAGTATTGAACTTGAAGAACTTCGTTCCAGTGTGGTTGCGGCACAGCTTGGTGAGGAGGCAATTTCTACCAGCGTTTTAGCCGGTCTTATAGGACTTGTGATCGTTATCATCTTTATGATCCTGATGTATCGTGTTCCTGGTGTGGTTGCGGGCATAGCACTGGTTCTGTATACAGCACTCGTGCTGATCACTCTGAATGCATTCGACATTACACTTACCCTTCCGGGTATTGCCGGTATCATTCTTGGTATTGGTATGGCAGTGGATGCCAACGTCATCATTTATGCACGTATCCAGGAAGAGATTGCAGCAGGCAACTCTGTAAGGACTTCGATCAAGGCAGGATTTGCAAAAGCATTCAGTGCGATTGTCGACGGAAATATCACAACCCTGATCGCTGCATTGGTTCTGATGTGGCTGGGTTCCGGTACTGTCAAGGGCTTTGCATATACACTGGCTCTTGGTATCGTGGTTTCCATGTTCACAGCTCTGGTGGTATCCAGACTGGTGGTAAATGCACTGTATGCAGTAGGAATCCGTGATCCGAAATTCTATGGAAGTGCAAAACAGCGTAAATTTGTTGATTTTGTTGGCAAACGTAAAGTATTTTTCATTATCTCCATTATCCTGATCCTGAGTGGTCCGGTTGCAATGGCAGTTCATCATCAGACCGATGGAACAGCATTGAACTATGCACTCGACTTCTCCGGTGGAACTGCAACAACTGTGACATTTAATGAAGATATGGATATCAAGCAGATTGATTCTGATGTTACACCGGTTGTAGAGGAAGTTACCGGAGACAAGAATGTACAGCCGACCAAGGTATCCGGCACAAATCAGGTAGTTATCAAGACCCGTACACTGTCTCAGGAGGAAAGAGAAAAACTGAATGCAGCTCTGGTTGAGAAATTCAGTGTGGATGAGAGTCTGATCACAACGGAAAGTATTTCTGCTACGGTAAGCTCTGAAATGAGAAGAGATGCGATCGTAGCCGTGATCGTAGCTACACTTTTTATGCTTGCATATATCTGGTTCCGTTTCAAGGATATCCGTTTTGCGAGCAGTGCAGTTCTGGCATTGCTTCATGATGTGCTGATCGTACTTGCATTCTATGCAATCTCCAGAATTTCCGTAGGTAATACATTTATTGCCTGCATGCTGACGATCGTTGGTTATTCGATCAATGCAACAATCGTTATCTTTGACCGAATTCGTGAGAATATGAGAGGAAGAAAGAACCCAGATCATCTGGATGAAATTGTAAATGAGAGTATCACACAGACTCTTACAAGAAGTATTTATACTTCCTTTACTACATTTATCATGGTTGCAGTTCTGTATATCCTGGGTGTATCTTCCATCCGCGAGTTTGCAGCTCCTCTGATGGCAGGTGTAATCTGTGGTGCATATTCTTCTGTATGTATTACAGGTGCCCTGTGGCTGGTAATGAAACGCTATTACAAAAAGCCGGTTCCGCAGGCGGCACTGGCAGGCAGCACTACAGTTTCCAAAAACACTGGAAAACAGCCGGACAAAAACAATCAGAATGCACAGCAGTCTGGTAAAAAGAGCAAGGATCAGCCGAAAAAGAAAAATCGTAAGAGAGTTGCAGAACGTCTTGCAGCTCAGGAGGCAGCAGCGAAAGAAGCTGCAGATAATAAAAAAGAATAATTGAACAAAGTGTATTCCCGGGGCAGGTTATCTGTTCCGGGAATATATGTTTTATGGCAGGATATTAAAAGGAGAAACGACAATGGAAAAATGGGTGGTCTGTGCAAAACGGGCGGATTTTCAAAAAATCAGTCAGGAATTTGGAATTGATCCAGTGATCGCAAGACTGATTCGGAACAGGGATGTGGAAGGATCGGAAAATATCAGAAGTTATCTTTATGGTACCCTAAAAGAACTTCCATCGCCATGGCTTTTGAAGGATATGTATGAGGCAGTGGAGATTCTTCTGAAGAAAATCAGGGAACACAAAAAAATCCGGATTATTGGAGATTACGATATAGATGGTGTGACTTCAACCTGTATTCTTTTAAAAGGATTTCAGCGGCTGGGGGCTGATGTAGATACCTATATTCCGGACAGGATCAAGGATGGATATGGTATTCATGAGCAGCTGATCCAGAAAGCAGTGGAAGATGGTGTTGATACGATCGTCACCTGTGACAATGGAATTGCGGCATCCGCAGAAATCTCAGATGCAAAAGCACGTGGACTTACCGTTGTGATTACGGATCACCATGACATTCCCTTCAGGGAAACTTCTGATGGGAAAGAATGGATCATACCAGTAGCTGATGCGGTGATCAATCCGAAACAGACAGATTGTGGGTATCCGAATAAAAATCTCTGTGGTGCGGTGGTTGCCTGGAAACTGATATGGGCATTATATGAAAAATCAGGGATTTTGCAGAGTGAAGTGCTGGAATTTACAGAACTGGCTGCTGTGGCTACGGTTGGAGATGTTATGGATCTGCAGGGAGAAAACCGGATTATCGTAAAAGAAGGCCTGCACCGGCTTTCTGTGACACATGCGCCGGGACTTCGTGCACTCATTCGTGCAAATCAGCTGGAGGGAGCGGAAATTACGGCATATCATGTAGGATTTGTTCTCGGTCCGTGCATCAATGCCAGCGGACGTCTTGACACAGCTGCAAGATCACTGGAACTTCTGTGTGAAAGGGATGAGGAAAAAGCGGCAAAACTGGCAGGAGATCTTGTGGCTCTGAATCAGAGCAGAAAGGCAATGACTGAGAAAGGAAAAGAAGATGCCATTCGTCTGATCGAAGAAACCGGATTGAACCAGGATCGTGTGCTTGTGGTGTATCTTCCGGACTGTCATGAAAGTCTTGCCGGTATCATTGCAGGAAGAATCAGGGAAAAATATCATAAGCCGGTGTTTGTTCTTACGAAAGGCGAAACATCAGTAAAAGGAAGCGGACGCTCGATAGAGGCTTATTCCATGTACGCGGAGATGGTGAAATGTGGAGATCTTCTGATTCAGTTTGGCGGACATCCTATGGCAGCGGGACTCTCAATAGAGGAAAAAAATGTTGATCTGTTCAGAAAACGGCTGAATGAAAACTGTACTTTGACGGAGGAAGAACTTCGGCCAAAGATAGTGATTGATGTGCCAATGCCGGTATCGTATCTTTCCAGAGAACTCACGGAACAGTTAAAGATACTGGAACCCTTTGGAAAGGGAAATACAAAGCCTCTTTTTGCGCAGAAAGGGCTGAGGGTATTAAATTTAAGAATTTTGGGAAAGAATCAGAATGTGGCAAAGATGAAACTGGAAGATATGGGGGGAACCCGGATAGATGCAGTGTATTTTGGCGAAGCGGATGAATTTGCTGCTTTTGTGCAGAAACAGGAAACAATTTCAGTTACATATTATCCGGAAATTAACGTATATCAGGGGAGGGAAACTTTACAGGCGGTTATCCGTAACTATTGCTGAAAGTCGAAAAACCTTGTATTTTAACGACTCTTGTCGGGTTAGAGATTGATTCCCCTCAAAAAAAGTGATATACTGATTACCTAGATTTATACAAGTGGCGGAGGTTGGCATATATGAAAAAAATAGAAGATTATATAAGAAGCATTCCGGATTTTCCGGAACCGGGAATTATTTTTCGCGATATAACAAGTGTTCTTCAGGATGCAGATGGATTACAGCTTGCAATTGATTCCATGCAGGATTGTCTTAAAGATGCAGAAGTGGATGTGATCGCAGGAACAGAATCCAGAGGATTTATCTTCGGAGTTCCGATCGCGTATAATCTTCATAAACCGTTTGTTCCGATTCGTAAGCAGGGGAAACTGCCGTGTGAGACGGTGTCCCAGAGCTATGATCTGGAGTATGGAAGTGCTACAATTGAGATGCATAAGGATTCCATCAAACCAGGTCAGAAGGTTGCAATCATAGATGATCTTATTGCAACAGGAGGAACCATAGAGGCAGCGATTAAACTGGTGGAGAGTCTTGGTGGTGAGGTTGTAAAGGTTGTTTTCCTCATAGAACTCGCCGGACTTAAAGGTAGAGAGAAGCTTGCCGGCTATGATGTGGCTTCCGTGATCAAATATGAAGGTAAATAGTAAAGAGTCAGAAGTAACCCGATAATGTATCAGGCTTCAGCCGGTATTTCCGGGACCAGAAATTTCGGAAATACTGCCTGTGGACTGAATCTATAATGGCAGGCAGGTGGGAGATAATGGCAGAGAAGAAACAAAGTACACAATCTGAGAAGAATCCGGATCAGGTAGAAAAAGAAAAACTGGAATCTGTAAAAAAAGCAGATGCGGCAGTAAAATCCATGAATGATTTTACGAGTCCGGAGGTTTTGTACGATGAACTGATTTCCAGTGTAAAAAAATATCACCCTTCTACAGACATTTCAATGATCGAGAAGGCTTATGAGGTAGCAAGAGAAGCACATAAAGATCAGAAAAGAAAGTCAGGAGAACCATATATCATTCATCCATTGTGTGTGGCAATCATCCTGGCAGATCTTGAACTGGATAAAGAAACAATTGTTGCAGGTCTTCTCCATGATTCTGTAGAAGACACCTGGATGACATGTGAGGAACTGGAAAAGGAGTTTGGCGCTGAAGTTGCACTTCTTGTAGATGGTGTAACAAAACTGGGACAGCTGAGTTATTCTGCAGACAAGGTAGAGCAGCAGGCAGAAAATCTCCGCAAGATGTTTCTTGCCATGGCAAAAGATATCCGCGTAATCCTGATCAAGCTTGCAGACAGGCTTCATAATATGCGTACCCTGCAGTATATGAGACCGGAGAAGCAGCAGGAAAAAGCAAGAGAGACGATGGATATCTATGCACCGATCGCGATGCGGCTTGGTATTTCCAAGATTAAGGTGGAACTGGACGACCTGTCACTGAAGTATCTTAAACCGGATGTATACTATGATCTGGTCAAGAAGGTTGCACTTCGTAAGAGTGAGCGTCAGGAATTTGTCAGCAATATTGTAAAACAGGTCAAGCAGCATATGGATGATGCCGGAATCAAGGCACAGGTGGATGGAAGAATCAAGCATTTCTTCAGTATCTACAAGAAGATGGTCAACCAGGATAAGACCATCGATCAGATTTATGACCTGTTTGCTGTCCGTATTCTGGTGGATACAGTCAAGGACTGTTATGCGGCACTTGGTGTCATTCATGAGATGTACAAGCCGATTCCGGGAAGATTTAAGGACTATATTGCAATGCCGAAGGCGAATATGTATCAGTCTCTTCATACGACTCTGATCGGACCAAATGGACAGCCGTTTGAAATCCAGATCCGTACTTTTGAGATGCATAAAACTGCTGAGTATGGTATCGCAGCGCACTGGAAATATAAGGAATCTTCTGACGGTAAGCTTCCTGTGGACAAACGAGAGGAAGAAAAGCTGAACTGGCTCCGTCAGATTCTGGAATGGCAGAAGGATATGTCCGATAACAGGGAGTTTATGAGTCTTCTCAAGAATGACCTGGATCTTTTTGCGGACAGTGTGTATTGTTTTACCCCACAGGGAGATGTCAAAACATTGCCGAATGGTTCTACTCCGATCGATTTTGCATACTGCGTGCACAGCGCGGTAGGAAATCGTATGGTAGGTGCGAGAGTTAATGGCAAGCTTGTTCCGATAGAGTACCGGATCAAAAATGGTGACCGTATTGAGATCATCACATCCATGAATTCGCAGGGGCCGAGCCGTGACTGGCTGAAACTTGTCAAGAGTACACAGGCAAAGAATAAGATCAATCAGTGGTTCAAGAAAGAACTCAAGGAAGACAATATCCTCAAAGGTAAGGAGATGCTGACACAGTATGCCAAGTCTAAGGGATATAAGATCAGTATGTACACAAAAACACAGTTCCTGGAATCTGTTATGCGTAAATATGGTTTCCGCGACTGGGACTCCGTACTGGCTGCGATCGGACATGGAGGTCTGAAGGAAGGCCAGGTTTTCAACAAGCTTCTGGAGGCTTATGAGAAAGAAAATCAGAAGAACCTTACAGATGAGCAGGTGCTTGAGGCGGCAGGAGAACAGCAGGAAAAACTTCATGTAACCAAGAATAAGGGCGGAATCATAGTCAAGGGTATCCATGATGTTGCAGTTCGTTTCTCCAAATGCTGCAGTCCGATTCCGGGTGATGAGATCGTTGGTTTTGTTACACGAGGACGCGGAATCACGATCCATCGAACAGATTGTGTAAATGTACTGAATATGTCAGAAGCAGATCGTTCCCGTCTGATCGAGGCAGAATGGCAGCCGGCAGAAAACAAAGGCTCTGAGAAATATATGGCAGATCTGCAGGTGTTTGCAAACAACCGTACCGGTCTGCTGGTTGATATTTCCAAGGTCTTTACAGAACGTAAGATTGATATGCGTACGATCAACAGTCGTACCAACAAGCAGGAGAAGGCTACGATTTCCATTACATTTGAGATCGGAAGCAAAGAAGAACTGGCTTCTCTTATCGAAAAGATCCGTCAGATCGAGAGTGTGCTGGATGTGGAGCGTGGAACAGCAGGCTGATGTTATAACATAGAAAAAGAGGAAGATTGTATGAAAAAACTGGAATTACAAAAATGCATTGTCGGAAGTGTTTATACAAACTGTTATTTCCTTAAAAACAAAGAAACAGGTGAACTGCTGATCGTGGATCCGGGAGATGCGGCAGATATGATCGAGCGTAAGGTTTCCGAAATGCAGGGAAAACCTGTCGGGATTCTTCTGACACATGGTCATTTTGATCATATCATGGCGGCAGATGAAGTACGAAAAAAATATAATATTCCGATTTATGCAAGTGAGAAAGAAGAGACGACACTTCTCAATCCCAAGGTGAATTTGTCGGTATTTGGACACGGAAGCTGCACACTGGATGCGGATGTTTATCTTAAGGATCTTCAGGTCGTAGAACTGGCAGGATTTTCAGTGCAGATGATCGAGACGCCGGGACATACGGTAGGAAGCTGCTGCTATTATCTGAAAGAAGAAGGTGTGCTTTTTAGCGGGGATACCGTATTTCAGGGTTCTGTAGGAAGAACAGATTTTCCGGAGGGAAGTACTGCGGCAATTGTGAGAAGTCTTCATCGTCTTCTGGATACACTTCCGGATGAAACTGAGGTATATCCGGGACATGATGCATCTACAACAATCGGTTATGAAAAGAGGTATAATCCATTTGTATAAGATAGATATACTTTTTCTGGATAAAGAATTTGAACATGATATTTATGAGTTGATCCGTGCTTTTTATCCGGAAAGTGAGATTACATCTTCCTACGAAGAAAAAGGGGCAGACTGTGATCTTTATTTCCGGATCGAAAAGCAGGATGATTCCTGTATGATCTACTATGAAGATAACGAAAATAAAGGTGTGACAAGTGCAGAGTTTGTGGAAGGGCAGTCTTCGGATGCCCTTGTTTCCTGTACAGATGCACAGGGCAGTGACACCAAAGAGCGTGCACATGCAATCCGCAAAGAACGAAAAGACATTGTAAAGATTGCATTGTACAAATTATTGGTCAGAATAACAGGAAAAACTCTTCCCTGGGGAAACTTGACGGGAATCCGCCCGGCAAAGCTTGCGATGGGACTTATTGAATCCGGAATGAAAAATACAGAAGCGGCACAGGAAATGAGGAACCGTTATATGGTCAGTCCGGAGAAGACGGCACTGGCCATTACAATTGCAAACAGAGAAAGAGAAATCCTTAAGGATATTGATTATGAGAACGGATACAGTCTGTATGTAGGAATTCCGTTCTGTCCAAGTATCTGTCTGTATTGTTCTTTCAGTTCGTATCCTCTGAAACAGTGGAAAGACAGAGTAGATATTTATCTGGAAGCTCTCTGTAAGGAAATTAAAGCTGTTTCTGAAATAATGAAACAGAAGGGTAAAAAACTGGACACTGTATATATCGGAGGCGGAACACCGACGACACTTGAGGCAGAACAATTGAAAGTCCTGTTTGATGCCCTTATGGAGAACTTCGATTGCCATAACCTTGCAGAGTTTACCATAGAAGCCGGAAGGCCGGACAGTATCACCAGAGAAAAACTGATGATGATCCGCAATTATCCGGTGACAAGGATTTCTGTAAATCCGCAGACCATGAATCAGGAAACATTGGATATTATCGGACGCCGTCATACTGTACAGGAAACGGAACAGGCATTTCTGCTCGCAAGAGAATGTGGCTTTGATAATATCAATATGGATCTTATCGTGGGACTTCCGGGTGAGGACAGAGAGATGGTCAGACATACATTGGATGAAGTCAGACGTCTTGAACCGGACAGTATGACGGTGCATTCACTTGCCATAAAAAGAGCGGCACGCCTGAATATGTTTAAAGATAAATATCAGGAAATGACATTTGAAAACAATCAGGAAATCATGGATATGACCATGAGAGCAGCCTACGAGATGGAAATGGGTCCTTATTATCTGTACAGACAGAAAAATATGAAGGGAAATTTTGAGAATGTAGGCTATGCAAAGGTTGACAAAGCCGGGATTTACAATATACTGATTATGGAAGAAAAACAGCCGATCATCGCACTCGGTGCAGGTGGTTCTTCCAAACTGGTTTTTGATCATGGGAAACGCATTGAACGTGTGGAAAATGTCAAAGATGTAACGAATTATATTTCCCGTATTGATGAAATGATAGAAAGAAAACGTACAGGAATACAAACATGGCTGTAATGAACAGTGACAGGAGGTATATACGTTGGAAGTGACGCAAAAAGAAGAGATAAAGTCCACAGACAGACTTCTGGAATTTGACCTGTCTGCCGAACTGAATCACGGAATTGCTGTCAGTAATCTTGCGTATGCGGTGGCAAAGGAACTGGGGCAGGAAGAAGAATTCTGTTATCAGCTTGCCATTGCAGGAATGCTTCATGATATTGGCAAACTGAAACTTACAGGATATATTAACGGGCAGGAAAGGGATCCGCTTCTGATCGAGGAACTGAAATATGTCAGAATGCATTCGACACTTGGTTATGAAGAACTGAGAGATCAGGACTATTCGGAAATCGTTCTGCAGAGTATTCTCTATCATCATGAGAATTATGACGGTACTGGATATCCGTCAAATTTATCAGGTGACAGCATTCCATTAGGAGCCAGGATTTTGAGAGTCTGTGATGTATATGCGGCATTGATCTCAGACCGACCTTACAGGAAGGCGTTTGATATCAGTACGGTGATAGAGCTTATGATCGATGAGATCAAAAACTTTGATATGGAAGTTTTTCTTGCATTTCAGAGAGTGGTACACAATAACAAATAACAGGAGGATAGCATGGCATTAAAGAAAAAACCGGTAACCGGTATGAAAGATATTTTACCAAAGGAAATGGAAATCCGTAATTATGTGATGAATATGATCCGTGAAACTTACGGAAAATTCGGATTTACAGCAATTGAAACTCCGTGTGTGGAGCATATTGAGAATCTCAGCAGCAAACAGGGTGGAGAAAATGAGAAACTGATCTTCAAAATTCTGAAACGTGGAGAAAAACTGAAACTGGATACAGCAGAGTGTGAAGCGGATCTGGTAGATTCCGGACTTCGCTATGATCTGACTGTACCGCTTTCCAGATATTATTCTAATAATGCAAGTCAGCTTCCGTCACCATTTAAGGCATTGCAGATGGGAAATGTATGGAGAGCTGATCGTCCGCAGAGAGGACGTTTCCGTCAGTTTATGCAGTGTGATATTGACATCCTTGGAGAGTCAACCTACCTTGCAGAGATTGAACTTGTCATGGCTACAACGACACTGCTTGGCAAACTGGATTTCCATAACTTTACAATCCGTATCAATGACAGAAAGATCCTGAAGGCAATGGCACAGTACAGTGGTTTCCCGGAGGAAAGCTTTGATACTGTATTTATCATTCTTGACAAGATGGATAAGATCGGTCTTGAAGGCGTTGCTGAAGAACTTGAAAAAGAAGGGTTCAGCAAAGAAAGTATTGATACATACCTCGGTATGTTCAAAGAAATCACATCCGATATCGAGGGTGTTCGTTACTGTAAGGAAAAACTGAGTGATGTTCTGGATCCGAAGGTTGCAGAAGATCTGGAGACGATCATCACAGCAGTAGACTCTGTGAAGAATGCAGATTTCAGGATTTCCTTTGACCCGACTCTGGTGCGCGGAATGTCTTATTATACAGGTCCGATTTTCGAGATCGCTATGGATGAGTTCGGAGGATCTGTCGGTGGTGGTGGACGTTATGACGAGATGATCGGTAAGTTTACAGGTCAGAACACATCTGCATGTGGATTTTCTATCGGATTTGAGAGAATTGTTATGCTGCTTCTGGAAAGAGGATATGAGATTCCGACCAGTGCAGCAAAGAAAGCGTATCTGATTGAGAAAAATATGCCGGCAGATAAGCTTCTTCCAATCCTGAAACAGGCAGAAGAAGAACGCAAGAGTGGTGTTCAGGTTAATATTTCTATTATGAAGAAAAACAAAAAATTCCAGAAAGAACAGATGACAGCAGAAGGATACACAGACTTTGTAGAATTCTTTAATAAATAATGCGTCAAAAGGAGAAAAATCATGGCTGAAAGTATGAAAGGTCTGCACAGAACATGCCGATGTGCAGAAGTGACAAAGGATATGGTCGGCAGCAAAGTAACCCTTATGGGATGGGTGCAGAAAGCACGTAATAAAGGTGGTCTTGTTTTTGTTGACCTTCGCGACCGTTCCGGAATCATGCAGATTATTTTTGAGAATGGAAGCATTGATCAGGAAGGCTTTGAGAAAGCCGGTAAACTGAGAAGTGAATTTGTAGTTGCGGTAACTGGTACTGTCGAGAAACGTGGTGGTGCAGTGAATGAGAATCTTGCTACCGGTGAGATCGAACTTCGTGCAGAATCTCTTCGTATCCTGGCAGAATCTGATGTTCCGCCTTTCCCGATCGAAGAGAACAGCAAGACAAAGGACGAAATTCGTCTGAAATATCGTTATCTTGACCTGAGAAGACCGGATCTTCAGAGAAATCTGATGATGAAGAGCAAGGTTATGATGCTGACCCGTAAATTCTTCACAGAAGAGGGATTCCTTGAAGTTGAAACCCCGATGCTTGGTAAGAGCACGCCGGAAGGTGCAAGAGATTACCTTGTTCCATCCAGAATCCATCCGGGTTCTTTCTACGGACTGCCTCAGTCTCCTCAGCTTTACAAACAGCTTCTGATGTGTTCTGGCTATGATCGTTATATTCAGATCGCACGCTGCTTCCGTGATGAGGATCTTCGTGCAGACCGTCAGCCGGAATTTACACAGATCGACATGGAGCTTTCTTTCGTGGATGTGGATGATGTCATTGATGTAAATGAAAGATATCTTGCATATCTCTTTAAAGAGGTTCTTGATATAGATGTTAAACTTCCGATCCAGAGAATCACCTGGCAGGAAGCAATGGATCGTTTTGGTTCTGATAAACCGGATATGCGCTTTGGAATGGAACTGCATGATGTAAGTGATGTAGTGAAAGATTGTGAATTTGTTGTATTCAAGGGTGCACTGGAAGCAGGCGGAAGCGTTCGTGGTATCAATGCAGAAGGACAGGGAAGCATGCCTCGTAAGAAAATCGACAAGCTGGTTGATTTTGCCAAAACTTATGGAGCAAAGGGTCTTGCTTATATTGCGATCGCAGAAGATGGTACACGTAAATCTTCCTTTGCAAAATTTATGACAGAGGAAGAGATGGATGCCCTGGTTGCGGCTATGGAAGGTAAACCGGGAGACCTGCTTCTTTTTGCAGCAGATAAGAACAAAGTTGTATATGATGTTCTCGGAGCTCTCCGTGTAGAACTTGCAAAACAGATGGAACTTCTTGATAAGAATGAATACCGTTTTGTATGGGTAACAGAGTTCCCACTTCTTGAGTGGAACGAAGAAGAGAACCGTTATACAGCAATGCATCATCCATTTACTATGCTGATGGACGAGGATATCCCGCTGATCGAGAGTGGAGATCTTGGAAAGATTCGTGCAAAAGCATACGATATCGTACTGAATGGTAATGAAATCGGTGGAGGAAGTGTTCGAATCCACCAGAATGACATCCAGGAAAAAATGTTTGAGATGCTTGGATTTACCAAAGAAGCGGCGTATGATCAGTTTGGTTTCCTTCTGAATGCGTTTAAATACGGAGTTCCGCCTCACGCAGGACTGGCTTACGGACTTGACCGTCTGGTAATGCTGATGGCAAAAGTTGACAGTATCCGTGACGTTATCGCATTCCCGAAGGTAAAAGATGCCTCCTGCCTGATGACAGAGTCACCGAGCAGAGTAAGCGAGCAGCAGCTTGAAGAACTGGGACTGGAAACAGCACCGGAGAAATCTGAAGAATAAAATACAAAAACTCCTGCCGGACATGTAACAAAAAAGATCTGGTAGGAGTTTTTTGTGTAGAGTTGTTTGTATTTAATAAGTTTATTCGTAATAGGATTCATCAGATTCCTCATCGATGTTATCTTCATCGGCATTGTCAGATGCATCGATGTCATTGTCAGTATTTTCGATATCCGTCTCCTCACTGTCTGTGGTTGCAGTGTCAGAAGCAATGGTCAGCTGCTCGGCATCGTCGTCCTCGATGGCACTGTCAGGATCAGCGGGAACAGGGGTTGTGCTGAGCGTTCCGAATATGGCATTTCCGAGTGCTTCGCTGTTTTCAAGTAACTTCCAGGAAACTCCATCATTGAAAAGGTGGAAGGTTACAGAAGAAGTAACAGTGCTGGTATTGGTGTTGATGCTGTCCAGAAGAAGCTCCAGAGAATGTTCATATCTTTTGGAGGAACCATCAATCACAGCGTCTACAGAAGAAAGATAGGCATCACGGCTGTTCTGATAATCAGAAAGAATAGATGCACTGTCAAAGGTTGTGACTTCTGCAGTTACAATAGCGTTATAACTCTGGATATCGCAGCTGGTAATCTGATAATCAAGACATTTGTGTACCTGTTCAACCAGTGCGGAAGCAATGGAATTCTTGGCGGAATCGGAAGTGTTTAAAAGACTTTCCAGGCCAAGATAATTTCCCATTTGGGTTGAGTCCATGGTTTTCAGAGTATCTAAATAGATGGCCAGAGTTTCTTCTGGGGGAATCAGATCACTGTCGGACAGGTAAGTCATAAGACCGCCGACGAGATCATTTTCCAGAGAATGAGTTCGTACAATTTCCCATTCCGGCCTGGAAGCCCCTTTGTTTGTCAGTGTCAGAGTACATTCTTTTTTTACAGTTTCATACTGATTTTGTTTCAGAAGATCATCCAGAATGACATAACGGTCTTCCAGAGAATCTGTTGTCTGTTCTGTATCATCAGAAACAGAACCGGCAGCCTTAAGAACTGCAGCTTTGAGAGATGCTTTTGCGTAATCAGAAGCTAAAGTCTCTGCATCTATAGTTGTCAGTTTTACTTTTGCAACGGCTTCTTTATTATTTTCATCGACATCAATATCAAGGATCTGATAATCAAAATTCTGAAAGAAGAGCGAAAAAACTTCTTTTATTTCCCTGGACAGAGTGGTTTCTTTCGTCGCATCAGGGAATAGTTCTTTGTAGGATACATATTTCTGGGCAGTGTCAGGGTCCAGATTCTTGAGGAGATTCAGTTCAGTGCTGATTACTGTTTTTACATCGGTTTTATCGAGGTGGGAACAGCCGCCAAGACAGACAACTGCAAGGATAAAAACGAAAAGAGAAACCAGATTTTTGACAATCTTCATAAGTATCTTTCCTTTCAAAAAATATTCTTGTATATTTTATCAAAAAGCAGTCCAAAAGTCAAAAAATGGAGTTTTTGTTCTGCTTTACGAAGGCAAACGTGAAAAAAATGTGAAAATCTTACTGATTTTGAGGAATACTTTCTTTTTTGAGTACAATCTGCTATGATAGGTAAGAAAAAAAGTTGTAACTGTTTAGTACCCTAACCGTTACAAAAAGTTACTGTTACAGAATCGTCGTAGGGATTCTGTAATATATATAGAAGCTAAGAACAGAAGTAACTATGAGGGTACTGAACAGTTACGAACAGAAACTGATAAGTATGTCCGAGGACAAAGGGCTGTAAGGAGGAAACTTCATATTATGAAAAAAAGAATTCTGATCCTTTTGGGGATCCTGATAATAGGAGGGGGCACAGCGGGAATCTGCTGGAAAACAGGTGTGTTTGGGCAGCAGGAAGTCAGCGGAGATGCTGTATATGTAACACAGATCAGTGAGATCAATGGAGAAGCTTCCGGAGTATCCAATCGCTATGCAGGCGTTGTGGAGCCGCAGGAAACGGTTTCAGTAGAACTGGAGAACGGAAGAAGTGTTAAGGAAGTCAAGGTCAAAACAGGTGATCAGATCAAGAAAGGCCAGCTTTTATTTGAATATGATCTCAGTAGTATTCAGGACAGCCTGGAGGAGGCACAGCTGGAACTGGATCGTCTCAAAAATGAAGCATCCAGTCTGAATGAGCAGATTGCTACTCTTGAAAAAGAAAAGAAAAAAGCATCTCAGGACAATCAGCTGTCCTATACAATTGAAATTGAGACAAACAAGATGAATCTCAAAAAAAATGAATATAATCAGAAGAGCAAACAGGCAGAAATTGATAAGCTACAGAGTGCAACAGGAAACACAGAAGTCAGAAGTTCTATTGATGGCGTGATCCAGAAGATTGATACTTCCAAACTTTCAACGGATGACGGAGACAGTATGAGCGACAGCAGTGATAATGATATGTCTTCCTATTCAGATAGCAGCAGTGGAAGTAACAGCAATGCGTTTATTACAATTTTGAGTACCGGTTCTTACAGAGTCAAGGGGACTGTCAACGAATTGAATATCCAGAGTATTGTAGAAGGGGAGCCTGTGATTATCCGATCAAGGGTAGACAGCAGTCAGATCTGGCATGGAACGATGGGAACAATCGACAAGGACAGTGCAACGTCTAACAGCAACAGTAACAGCTACAATTTTGGCATGATGGACGCAAGTGGAGATTCACAGACCTCATCAAGTACTTATCCATTTTATGTAGAACTGGATTCTTCAGATGGACTGATGCTCGGACAGCATGTTTACATAGAGAAAGATGAAGGCCAGGAAGAGCAGAAGGCAGGTCTGTGGCTGAGTGAAGTGTACATTGTAGATGCAGATACGGACCAGCCATATGTATGGACCATGGGAAAAGATAAGAAGCTTGAGAAGCGAAGCGTGATCCTGGGACAGTATGATGAGGAATTAGGTGAGCATGAGATTGCAGATGGACTTACGAAAGATGACTATATCGCCTATCCATCAGAGAATCTCAAAGAAGGAATGGCAACTACCAAAAACAGAGAAGAAGCAGTTGACTCCGGATCAGATACGGTAGATATGGATCCGATTTCCGACATGGGGACAGATGAGATGCCGACAGAAGATGGTGATGTTGGCTATATAGATGATTCGTCCGATGATACTGAGATCAGTGATTATGAGATGAGTGATACGGGAACTGTGACAGATGATTATGATGATACGGCAGATGACTGGGAAACAGCTGATGAAAGCTGGGAGGACGATTCGGATATGACGGACGGTGATTTTCCGGATGAAGATCTTGTCCCGGTACAGGATGATACGGAGGCAGAATAATGATCTTGGAATTGAAGGGAATTTATAAGGATTACCAGCAGGGCAAAATGAACGTTCCGGTATTAAAGGATATTAATTTTTCTATGGAAGAGGGAGAATATGTGGCAATTATGGGACCTTCAGGTTCAGGCAAGACGACACTTATGAATATTATAGGATGTCTGGACAAGCCAACGAAGGGAGAATTTTTTCTGGACGGACAGGAAATCGGCAGATGTTCAGAAAATGATATGTCAGATATCCGCCTGAATAAGATTGGATTTGTTTTTCAGAGTTTTCACCTTCTTCCGAGACAGTCTGCAGCGGCAAATGTAGAACTCCCCCTGAATTATGCAAAAATCCCAAAGAAGGAGCGCAGACAGAGAGCACTCAAAGCACTGGATCGTGTCGGGCTGGCAGACAGAGTGGATTTCAAACCAAATCAGCTTTCCGGTGGACAGATGCAGAGAGTTGCGATAGCGAGGGCGATAGTAAACAGTCCGAAGCTGCTTCTGGCGGACGAACCTACAGGAGCACTGGACAGCAAGTCCGGGGCACAGGTCATGGAGCTTTTTCAGAAGTTGAATGACGAGGGGGTAACAGTCCTGATGATTACTCATGATCCGGAAATTGCGGCACATGCGAAGCGTGTAGTAACAATCCGTGATGGTGAACTCAGGGAAAAAGAGGTGAATTCATGAAGAAAAAAATCATCATAGGCGTTCTGATCGCTGCACTGATAGCGGGCGGTACTGTCGGTGGTGCAGTTTATTACAGGAAGTCACATCAAAGTGAAGTGTCTGTTGTGAGTGTGGACAGTCTGGCAAGTCAGTATTATACAGATGATACCAGCCTTGAAGGAAATATTGCCACCAGTGCAGTTCAGAATGTCAGCATTGATAAGGACATGATTGTTCAGGATATTTATGTATCTAAGGGAGATACTGTAAAAAAAGGTGACAAACTGGTTTCTTTTGACATGACACTGGTGCAGATGGAATTAAAGATCGCAAAACTGAAACAGGAACAGCAGGAGCAGAATCTTGCCAAAGCCCAGAAGCGACTGACAAGTCTTCAGAATGGAGGTCCTGTTGAGGAGAGCGATGCAGATAAAGGTGCACTGGATACAGGTACGACATCAGATACGGATACAGAAAGCACGGGGGATGATCTCGCATCTGCAGGCGGTTCGCTGAACGGGATCTATCTGGCAGCTGTGGTGAATCCGATCCTAGCGGCAGCTATTCCGGAAGAAACTGCTCTGAGTGAAGATTTCACAGATACACAGCAGGAGACAGTTTCCGAAGAAAATGCAGGAGCGGAAGTGGATTTTAATTCTGATGATACAGATTCAGATAATTCTGAACCTACACCGACTCCGGAAGCAACGGAGACACCTGGAGCAACAGAAGTGCCGGATATAACATTGACACCGGGTGCAGAATTAACTCCTACTCCGGGAGCTGATCAGTCGCAGGGAGATTTTGTAGATGATATTAAGATCATAGATCTGGAACCAAATCAGAATAAGGACAAACTGATGGATGGAGAATCTCAGTTTGTGAAGGTTCTGGATGATGAAACAGAGCCAATCGCGGGAACCGGCACGAAGGATGATCCGTTTGTGTTTCTGTGTGATTCATCAGACGGATATGTAATTGCCAAGGGATCCTTTCTGAACAAGATGGCACAGTTTAATGAGGACGGAACAAGGGATGCCGGAAAGAATGGGTACTGGTATCGGCTGGAATTCCATCAGGATAATCAGGTTGCTGATTTCCAGAATCGAAAGGAATCCTGTATTGGATATTATCTCATCGATGGGAATCTTCTGGATAAACGGGTAGAGAATGATTCAGAAATTGAATATACATTGGATGGTGCAAGCCATGATGAGGAGGAATTTCCGGATGATCCGGGCGGAGATGGAGATGGCGGTGATGCAGGAAGTGCATCCATTACCAGAGATGAAGCAATTAAAATCCAGAAATCAAAGATACAGAGCCTGACTTTGGATATCCGTGAAAGTAAACTGAATATCAGAAAACTAGAGAAAAAGGTTCAAAGAGAAACCGTTTATAGTAAATTGGATGGGGTGATAGCGAAAGTAGGAGATTCGATAACCTCATCTTCTGACGGAGATACTTTTATGACTGTCAAAAGTAAAGAGGGATATTATGTCAGAGGAACGGTGAGTGAACTGATGCTGGATCAGATACAGGAGGGAACAGAACTGAAGTGCTCCACCTCTAATGGTGAGTTTAATGCTAAAGTATCCTATGTTTCAGACTATCCTGTTTCAAGTGATTCTTCTTCTTATGGCAGTGGAAATCCGAATGCTTCTTATTATGAATATACAGCAACTATTGAAGACAGTTCCATAAAGGTATCGGATGATGACTGGCTTACAGTTATGCTGGCAGGAAATGTGGTCAGCAATGGAATTGTCCTGGATAAAGCATTTGTCCGGACAGAAAATGGTATCAGTTATGTATACAAAGATGATAATGGAACATTGAAGAAACAGATTCTCAAAGTGGGTGGCAATGTAAACAGTGGATATAGTGTTCTGATCACAGGCGGAATCACCAGAGAAGACAAGATTGCTTTTCCTTATGGCGATGATGTGGCAGAAGGTGCCAAAACAAAAGAAGTTTCCTCAGATGAAATGTACGGATACTAGGAAGGGGAAAATTTATGCTTGAAAATATCAGAATATCCATTCAGGGAATCTGGTCCCATAAGATGCGCTCATTTCTGACAATGCTAGGTATTATTATTGGTATTGCCTCGATTATTGCAATTGTTTCGACGTTGAAAGGAACAAATGAGCAGATAAAAGAAGATCTGATCGGTGCAGGAAACAATACGGTTTCGATTACGCTTAATTATGGAGACAGTGCCTATGACCAGGAATATGGAATGGGAGATGGAACAGCGGCTCCGCTTCTTTCTGATGAGCAGAAGGAAGAGGTACGCAAACTGGATCACATAGAGGATGCAACATTTTTTTATAGTCGTTCTTATGCAAGTAATGTGTATTATCAGAATACCAGCTTCCAGGGAGGCAGTATTTACGGAATTGATATGAATTATCTGGAAACTCGCGGTTATATGGTCAGATCCGGAAGAGGCTTCATACAAAAAGATTTCAGTGAGATGCGAAAAGTTGTTCTGGTGGATGACAATGCGGCAGAGAATCTATTTGCAGGAGAAAATCCGGTAGGAAAGACTATTGAAATCGGTGCAGAGCCGTTTACCGTTGTGGGTGTGGTGCAGCAGAGTGATGAGTATCTTCCGACGATTAAGTCTATTGATGAATATAATGAATATTATCAGACGATCATGGGAACGGTGATGATTCCGGAAAGCTGCTGGCCTACGGTATTTCAGTTTGATGAGCCGCAGAATGCAGTGATTCGTGCGGACTCAACAGATAATATGAGTTCAGCAGGAAGTGCGGCGGCAGAAGTCATGAATCAGGGAATTGATATGAACTCTTCCAAATTCAAATATAAAGCGGATGACGTTATGCAGCAGGTAAGAAATATGCAGAAGCTCAGTGAAAGCACAAACACGCAGCTGATCTGGATTGCGAGCATTTCTCTGTTGGTAGGTGGCATTGGTGTTATGAATATTATGCTGGTGTCCGTCACCGAACGAACGAGTGAGATTGGTCTGAAAAAGGCGATCGGAGCCAGAAAAAAAGTCATCCTGTATCAGTTTTTGACAGAAGCAGCCATGCTGACAAGTATTGGCGGAGTCATTGGGGTGATCGTAGGAATCGTATTATCGAAGGTGGTATCCAGAATTTCAGGGGCACCAACCGCGATCAGTATTCCTGCAATCATTGGTTCCGTAGTATTTTCAATGCTGATCGGAGTTATTTTTGGCCTGTTGCCTTCTGTTAAAGCAGCGGATCTCAATCCGATCGATGCACTTAGAAGTGAATAAAGAACTCATAAAAACCTCCATGGTTCAAAAGAACCAGGGAGGTTTTTTTAGATAAAATGTAAAAAATATCCGGCTTTTATAATTTTAATTGAGATACAGGGGGAGATGTGTTAAACTACACATAGTATGCAATGATTCAAGTATAATTGAGTATTGATAGAAAATACATGAGGAGATGCAGCATGGAGAAAATTGCGATTGTAACTGACAGTAACAGTGGCATTACACAGGAAGAAGGAAGAAGACTTGGAGTTTCCGTTCTGCCAATGCCTTTTTATATTAATGATGTCATGTATCTTGAAGGAATTACGCTCACACAGGAAGAGTTTTATGAGAAACTCAAGAATGATGAGGCGATTTCTACTTCACAGCCAAGCCCGGCAGAGGTGTGCGGTCTGTGGGACAATCTTTTGAAGGAGTATGACGAAGTGGTCCACATTCCGATGTCCAGCGGTCTGAGTGCATCCTGTGAGACAGCAATGGCACTGGCAAGAGATTATGACGGCAGAGTGCAGGTTGTCGATAATCAGAGAATTTCTGTTACACAGCGGCAGTCTGTGCTGGACGCACTGGCATTGCGCGAGGCGGGCAGAACAGCAGCCGAGATCAGGGAGAAACTGGAAGAAGAAAAGATGGAATCCAGCATTTATATCACGCTGGAGACTCTTAAATATCTCAAAAAAGGCGGAAGAATCACTCCGGCTGCGGCAGCAATCGGAACAGTTCTTAACTTAAAGCCGGTTCTTCAGATTCAGGGTGAGAAGCTGGATGCGTACGCGAAAGTAAGAGGTAAGAAACAGGCAAAGAAAGTTATGCTCAAGGCAATGAGAGAAGACTGGGAAGGCCGTTTCGGAAAATACGTGGAAGCTGGAGAAATGTGTCTGCAGATGGCATATACCGGAAATAAAGAAGAAGCAGAAGAATTCAAAGAAGAAGTTCAGGCTGTCTTCCCAGGAGCGGACATTCATATGGATCCATTGTCTTTAAGTGTTGCCTGTCATATCGGACATGGAGCACTTGCAGTTGCCTGCTCAAAAAAAGTTACCATAAAATAAGGAGAATGATATGAAAAAACTTATGGAATTAATGGCAGAAGAACTTGCTTCTGCTTTTGAAAAAGCTGGATATGATCCGGAATACGGTAAGGTTACCGTCTCTAACCGCCCGGATTTATGTGAATATCAGTGTAATGGAGCAATGGCAGGAGCCAAGGCTTATAAGAAAGCTCCTTTCATGATCGCGGATGATGTTGTTGTGTATCTTAAGGAGAGTAAGATCTTTTCTATGGCAGAGGTTGTGAAACCAGGTTTTATCAATCTCAGAGTCAAAGAAGAATTTCTTGCAGATTATCTTAAGGAGATGGAGGCAGATCCGAAATATTCTGTACAGACAGCAGAGTCACCAAAGACCATCATTATTGACTACGGCGGACCGAACGTGGCAAAGCCGCTTCATGTCGGACATCTGCGTTCTGCGATCATCGGCGAGAGCATCAAACGTATCGGAAGATATGTTGGACATAAGGTTGTAGGTGATGTTCATCTTGGTGACTGGGGACTTCAGATGGGACTCATTATCACAGAGTTGAAACATCGTAAGCCGGAACTGGTTTATTTTGATGACAGCTATCAGGGAGAATATCCGGAGGAAGCACCATTTACCATCAGTGAGCTGGAAGAAATTTATCCATGCGCAAGCGGTAAATCCAAAGAAGATGAGGAATACCGTAATGAGGCACTGGAGGCGACGCATCAGCTGCAGCAGGGAAAACCAGGATATATGGCTCTCTGGAATCATATCATGCAGGTTTCTGTAACTGATCTTAAGAGAAACTACAGCAATCTGAACGTATCTTTTGATCTCTGGAAAAAAGAATCGGATGCACAGCCTTATATCCCGGATATGGTTGAGATGATGAAGGACAGGGGCTTTGCATACGAGGATCAGGGAGCACTTGTGGTAGATGTCAAAGAAGACACTGATACCAAGGAAATCCCACCATGTATGCTGCTCAAATCGGATGGAGCATCCCTTTATACAACAACAGACCTTGCAACGATCGTAGAGCGAGTAAAGCTTTTTGATCCGGATGAAATTCTGTATGTCGTAGATAAAAGACAGGAGCTTCACTTCATTCAGGTATTCCGCTGTGCGAGAAAGACAGGTCTTGTAAAACCAGAGACAGAGCTTTCTTTCCTTGGCTTTGGTACGATGAATGGCAAAGACGGCAAACCGTTCAAGACCAGAGACGGCGGAGTTATGCGTCTTGAAAACCTGATCGCAGACATCGATGAAGAAATGTTCCATAAGATCGTTGAGAACAGAAGTGTCAAAGATCAGGACGCAAGAGAAACAGCCAAAGTAGTAGGACTTTCCGCGATTAAATACGGAGATCTTTCCAACCAGGCAACCAAGGACTATGTATTTGATATTGACCGCTTCACTTCCTTTGAGGGAAATACAGGTCCGTATATCCTTTACACGATTGTACGAATCAAATCGATTCTGAACCGTTACAAAGAAGAAGGCGGAAACCTTGAGGCGGGAGAAATCCTTCCGGCAGTAAATACCAGCCAGAAGAATCTGATGCTGGAACTGACAAAATTCGGAAGTACCATCGAAAATGCTTTCGAAGAAAAAGCACCACACAAAATCTGTGCATATATTTATGAAGTATCCAATGCATTCAACAGCTTTTATCACGAGACCAAGATCCTGAGTGAAGAAAATCAGGCTCAGAAAGAGTCCTTCCTTAAGCTTCTGGGTCTCACCAAAAACATTCTTGAAACAAGTATCGATCTTCTGGGCTTCTCAGCACCGGATCGCATGTAGAAATCTTTTACTGACAGTCTGACAACAGTCATATCTCCCGGCTTTCCTTATACAGGGGAGCCGGGTAAGTAAAAAGGAGGGATATACATCGATCTGACAGGAGTTATTTTAAAAAATCGTTACTGTATCATATCCCAGATCGGCAAAGGCGGTCAAGGTACGATGTATCTTGCAAGAGATATGGAACTGGGTACCTTCTGGGCTATAAAACAGCTTTCGTTGTCCATGAAAAAAGAGGCAGAGCTTCTGCGTCGTCTGAATCATTCATCTTTACCAAGAATGACAGATTACACAGAGCAGGATGACAAATGCTATCTGGTCATGGAATATATCAAAGGCAAATCTCTTAACGAATATCTAAAGACAAACAATCTTCTTTCTTTCGAAGAAATCTTAACGATCACCAGAACAATTCTTCAGATTTTTCAATATTTACATTCTCAAAAACCCCCAATTTATTATGGCGATTTAAAACCAGAGAACCTGATGCGCACAGAAACCGGCAAAATCTATCTTGTGGATTTTGGCAGTGCTTTGTACAGTTACGGCACAGTAAGAAAAAATATTAAAGGAACAAAAGGATATGCCGCACCGGAACAATATCAGGGAATGCTGACGGCAGCCAGTGATTTTTATGCACTGGGTAAAACAATCCAGCAGCTCTGCGGCAGGAATAAATATCCATATTATATGCGCAGCCCGCAGTTTGCAAAATTTATCAGTAAATGCTGCAGGGAAGATGCCAACAGACGCTGGCAGAATGTGTCTGATGCAGAAAACTGTCTTAACAAGGTTAAAACAAAACCAGTTTCCCTGAAATCTTTTCTGGTTCCGACATGTGCAGTGCTTATCACGATTGCAGCCGGAATTTTGAAAGCCGGAGTGTTCCCTGTTCTTCCGGAGTTTCAATATACACTTGCTGCTGTGACCGATACATTTTATTCTATGGATTACCGAAGTGCAGACGAGCAGACTCGTCAGAGGCTTGGCTTGGATATAGAAAGAAAACTGCAGAAAATGCTGCGATTTTATAAAAAAAGTGAAGAACAGATCCGGCTTCTGGAACTTCTGGCGTGGAATGGTGAACTGATCGGTAAGGCAAATAAGTCAGAATTTTATTATCGTCAGCTGATTACCTATGAACCGCAATATGGAAGAGGATACCTGGAGTTTGGGAAGTTTCTTTGCCGCCAGGAACGATATGAACAAAGCAGGGAGGTGTACGAAGAATGGGAAAAACAGACGAAAGAAGAGAAAATAGACAACAGTGGTATAAACCAGCAGCAGATAGAAGAATGGCAAAAACAGGCAGAACAAAAGTAAGAGGGAGTTTATGTGCGGCAATGGTACTGTTGTTGACGATGACCGTCACTGTACGTTATGTCCAGGCAATTGAGCTGGGCGGTTTTGATGTCGATATGGGGACGGGAAGCTTCGAAGGAGATGCTTCTGACTGGTATCATGATGCAGAGGAGGAGTCAGCCGGAGATGAGAATTATGCCAGCGGTGATGGCAGCTGGAGCAATTCAGACAGTTCCTGGACTACCGGGGAAACTTCAGAAGCAGGAAATGATGTGCAGCCGGAAACAGGAGGAGAGGATTTTTTTTCATCAGGACAGTATGAAACGGAGGCTTCCGGTGCGTCTTATAATGAGGAGACTTCAGAAGAAGATGAGATTTCAGACAGGCAGGCGGAAAATGGTTCTGTAAATAACCATACAGACTCAGAACTGGAAATCCCAGAAAGTCAGTTTTCGGATCCGGAGAATCTTCAAAGTATAGCTCCCACACCTACAGTAATGGAAACAGCAACGCCCAGTCCATTTCCGGTCAGAAAGCTTTCACCTGTGCCGTCATCGATACGAACGCAGGATATTTTGAAGGTGCTGGAAAAAGAAGAAGAACTTCCTGAAGAGGAATGCAGGCAGAAAATGCAGCTTCTTTACTGTAGAAAAAGTCTGGATAAAGTATCCAAAATCAAAATCAATCCGAATCCGGAACTGGCTGCCGCGATTCTTTCGATCCGAATAAATGGAAAAGCAATACTCTGGGATATGAGTGGTGGAAATATCCTTCTGGATCTGCAGGAGGAAACGGAGCATACAGAAATTGTGACAGCAGTCATGTGTCGTCGAGAATTGTCGTGGACGGAGGCAAAAAAGAATGCTATACTAACGTATAATATTTTGTGACATTGGAGGAACATTTATGTATAAAGCAATCTTTTTTGATCTGGATGGGACATTGACAGAATCCGGAGAGGGAATCACCAAATCGGTTCAGTATGCACTGGAAAAACTTGGAAAACCAGAAGAAGATTTGGATAAACTCAGGGTATTTATAGGCCCTCCGCTTATGGAGCAGTTTATGAAATATGCGGATATCGATGAAACTGAAGCCCGCAAGGCAGTAGAATATTACAGGGAAAGATATGCGGTAAAAGGAATTTTTGAAAACCGACCATATGATGGGGTGGAAAATATGCTCCGGGAACTGAAAGGCAGAGGATATATTCTGGCGGTCGCATCTTCAAAACCAGAATATTATGTGACAAAAATCCTGGATTATTTTAACCTGAGTTCTTATTTTGAGGTGGTTGTCGGAAGTGAAATGAACGGTGCCAGAACGAGTAAGACAGAAGTGATCGAGGAAGCACTGAAACGTCTGAACATGAGTGACAGACGTAAAGAAGTCCTTATGGTAGGGGATAAGGAGCATGATGTTTTAGGAGCAAGAGCTGCCGGACTTGACTGCGTGGCGGTAGGATACGGATATGGGACTAAGGAAGAGCTGACTGTGGCACAGCCATTGAAGATAGTAGCTTCTATTGAGGAACTCCTGCGTTTTTTCGACTGAGCCCTCTGCGCAGACAAAGCTGTATTCATGAGATATGGAGAATCCTTTACCCCTGTGGGATCCATTTTCTGATCTCACAGATCATAGGCTATGCAGGGATTTTGTTTGCGATAAAAATCTGGGGCGAAGATGGAGATGCAGCTTATTATAACCATGCGATTCTGATTACCGGTCTGACAGGAATAGCAACGATGCTTCCAAGTCTGTACTTTTATCAAAAGGATCGAAGAGCACGGATAATCGGAGGAATTATAAAGTCAGGAGTGATGCGGCATCTGAAGATTGGAGAATGTGTACGGATTCTTCTTATGGGAGCTGGATTTGCACAGTTTGCCAATATGCTTGTTAATATTTTAGGTTCATTTCTCAATGCAGATGCATATCAGGAGAGTATGAGCCAGATGACCGATGGCAAAAGTCTGCTCTTTTTGATCGTGTGCATGGGAATCATAGCACCTCTGGCAGAGGAAATGATCTTTCGCTGGCTGATTTATCTGAGACTGAGAGATTACATGCGGGCAGTCCCTGCGATGGTGATTTCGGGGATATTCTTTGGAATCTATCATGGAAATCTGGTTCAGGGCGTTTATGCGAGTATTCTTGGAATTCTGTTTGCGTATTTTATGGAACTGACAGGAAGCTTATGGGCAAGTGTACTGCTTCATGTGGGAGCAAATATCTGGTCACTGATCCTTCCTGAACTGGCTGGTGGTATTTTGAAGAAATACCCGATGGGCATTATGCTGCTTTTACTGATTCTTATGGCTGGCATGTATACAGGAACCGTATACTTTCAGAAGCAGGCAGAGACGAAGGAAGGCAGAAACATCTGATGAAAATAGAACTTTTGAATTTTATAGTGTAATGAAGTAGAAACTTCCGGAATCGATGAAGCGGTGATTCCGGAAGTTTTTCAGTTTCAGACTCTTGCCAGGGAGAGAAAAATGTGATAACATAAGTGTATTAAAACAATTAATACACTAAATACATATAAAACTATACAGAAAGGAGGAACTATGATTGTTTTAGATTATCAGGACAGGCGTCCGCTTTATGAACAGGTGACAGAGAAGTTTCGAACCCTGATCTATCAGGGGGTTCTCCCGGCAGATTCCAGAATCCCGTCGGTACGTCAGCTTGCGATGGAGCTGTCAATCAATCCAAATACAATACAGAGGGCATATATGACGCTCGAACAGGAGGGGCTTATCTATCCGGTAAAGGGCAAGGGGAATTTTGTGGCGGACACACAGAAAATTCAGGAAAAATCAAAAGAAAATTTCAGACAGGAATTTCTGGAGCTTGTCAGAAAAGGAAATCATACGGGCTTTGAGGAGGAAGAATTGATAGCATTGGTTCAAAGAGTCTACAAGGAGGAACAGAGATGATTGAGATAAAAGAATGCAGCAAGTCATTTGGAACGTTACTGGCAGTGAATGATGTTTCTCTGGATATTGGAGAACGGGAGGTATTTGGGCTGATCGGAAATAACGGCGCAGGAAAAAGTACGCTTCTTCGAATGGCAGCAGGAATTTTGAAGCAGGACAAAGGCAATGTCAGGATTGATGATATGGAAGTCTATGATAATGCAGCCGCGAAAGAAAAAGTTTTCTACATATCAGATGAATGCTATTTCCCAGCGAATTTCACATCCGGGGATATAGCGGCATTTTATCAGGTACATTACCCGAAATTCGAGATTCAGCGTTTCTCAAAACTGATGAGACAGTTTCAGCTGGACGAAAAGCAAAAGGTCAGCAGCTTTTCGAAGGGGATGAAGAAGCAGCTGATGATGCTTCTGGGAATCAGTGCAGGAACGAAATATCTTCTCTGCGACGAAACTTTTGACGGGCTTGATCCGGTGGTTCGTCAGGGAGTTAAGAGCCTTCTGGCAGCGGAGATCATGGGCAGAGAATTTACGCCGGTTCTTGCTTCTCACAGTTTAAGAGAACTGGAGGATATCTGCGACCATGTAGGTCTTCTGTACAAAGGCGGCATTTTGCTGAGCAGAGAACTGGAAGATATGAAGTTTCATATCCACAGGATACAGTGCGTGCTGAAGGACCAAAAACAGGAGCAGGAACTGAAACGGGAACTGGACATTCTCAAGATGGAGCATCAGGGTTCCCTTATCCTTATTACAGCAAGGGGAACAAGAACAGAGATCATGACACGTATCAGGGGAAAAAATCCGCTGTTCTGTGAAGTGCTTCCATTGAGTCTGGAAGAAATATTTATCAGTGAAACGGAGGTGGCTGGCTATGAGATCCAGAATATTTTCTTCTAAATATATCAGAACCATATCAAAGGGAAAGGCATGGATACCGGCATTCCTGACACTTGGATTTCTTCTGGCATTTCCGGTGACAGGACTGGTAAAACTCGGGTCATGGCAGAATATGGAATATACTGTAGATCAGATGGGTGTTTTATATAATCATCTGTGGAAAGACGGATTTGTTCTGGCGGGAATGTTTGTTGCTGCAATCGCAGCGTTTATGAACAGTGTGAATGGTTTTATTTATCTTTATTCAGGCAAAAAAACAGATTTTTATCATGGACTTCCGCTGAAACGTTCTGAGATTTTTACAGAAAAAACAGTGACAGGACTGCTCTACTATCTGATTCCATATGTGATTATGGAGTTCCTTGCAGTCTGCATTGGGGCAGCCAGAGGATTTTTCAGTCTGAATATTGCGGGTATGGCTGTCAAAATGCTGCTTCTGCATCTGCTGATCTATCTGGTGATTTATTTCAGCATTGTGCTCATCATCAGCGTGACGGGAAATATGCTGATGGGTATTCTATGTCTGGGAGGGATGTACCTGTATGGTATTGTGCTCAATCTGATTCTTGTAGCCTATGGACAGTCATTTTGGCGTACCTTCTTCTCGGAATACCAGTATGGTGGCTTTAATACGCTTTTGCACTCTGCATCTCCGGGAACGTTGATTCTTGATATGGTCAGTGCTTATGCGGAAGGAAAGGCAGGAAAATTAGTTGCAGCAGTCATTATTCTTGGTGTTGTGCTTGGAGTTCTGGCATGGATCGCATATAAGAAAAGACCATCAGAATCAGCAGGAAAATCTATGGTTTATCCGTGGTTTTCAACGGTAGTGAGATTTATGGTCGTGGTTCCGGGAGGCCTTGCAGTCGGTTGGATATTCTATCCGCTCACTACAGGAAAAGTCAGAATCCTCTGGTGGATTTTCGGAATGATACTTGGAACAGTCGTAATACACGGGTTGTTAGAAACAATATATCAGATGAGCTTTCAGGGCTTTTTTGCGAAAAAAGTACAACTGGTAATTGCAGGAGTATTTGTAGCGGCCTGTGCGCTGATCTATCAGAAGGATCTGCTGCATTTTGAAAGCTATATTCCAAAACAGGAAGATATTGTATCCGTGAATCTCAACATGATGTCTTTTGATCAGGACTATTATGAGAATGTTCAAAAGACAAAAGACGGAGCTTATGAAATAACAGCTGCAAATAACTGGGCAGAACCTGCTATGGCATTTACCGGTAAAAACGGTATAGGCGATCAGACTTATAAGGCTCTTCAGAATATCGTTGCCGACAATCCAAAAAGTGAGGCAATCGACGGAGATTATACATATTATTCAAGTATAAAATACACACTTAAATCTGGAAGAGAGATCTACCGAAAATACTGGATAGAGACGGAAAACTTAAGTGCTCTTGTAAAAGGATTATATGAGGAAGAAAATCTGAAAGAACAGAAATTTGGTTTTCTTGCTCTTGAGCAGAAATATCTGAAAAATATTGTACTGAATGATGCCAGTGGAAACGGATACAGCATCTTCCAGAATGATCCTGATAAAATAGAGCAGCTCCTGGAAGCAATGAAGAAGGATGTCGATGCTGCAACAGCAGAAGATTTCCTGCAAACACCGGAGATTAAGATTGATTTTACTTATCAGCTTCCTGGCAAACAGAATGTGAATAATATGATGCCGGGAAATACTAATGCAGATGTACAGTATGCAGAATGGATAGTCGGTATATATCCTTCATTTAAAAATACTCTTGCAATTCTTAAGGAAACAGGTTATCCTCTGACGGTAGAAGATCTGGATATTGAAAAGATCATGCTGAGCTATTTTAACGATGAAGATGGGCAGCAGGAAGATGTGACTTATGAAAATCAAGAAGAAATAAAAGCTCTGAAAGAGGCATTGACTGTAAGATATAATGGATACGTTGACAAAGATTCCGAGATCTATCAGAATATTTATGTATCTGTGTATACGGATAAAGGCGAGGCTGTGAATGGATATGGATTGAAGACAGAGAAACTGCCTGATTTCGTAAAAGAAAAAATTACAGAGATGGGAATCACACAGAGTAGTATGCAGATGGATGCACCGGCAATGAATGAAGCAACTGAATATATAGATGATGGTGAAAATCTGACCTCACAGGAAATTATAGGTGGGGCAGATGAACCAACTTCAATCTATCTGGAAAGCAGCAGCGATTCAGATTCATCTGAGACAGAATAAGGAGTAGATATGGCAAAGGCAGTAAGGCTGGACAAATTTCTTGCAGATGCAGGAAAAGGAACCAGAAGTGAAGTGAAAAAATTCATACAGAAAGGACAGGTTCAGGTCAATGGAACACCGGCTAAGAAACCGGAACTGAAAGTTGATCCGGATAAGGATGAAGTTATATTTGCCGGGAAAATGGTCAGTGCAGCACCGGAGTTTGTCTATTATCTTCTGAATAAACCTGCCGGCTGCGTCAGTGCCACAGAAGACCGCAATGACAGAACAGTAATGGAATATGTACCATCTGACAGGAAAGGGCTTTTTCCGGTAGGAAGACTTGACAAAGACACAGAGGGATTACTTCTTATTACAGATGACGGTATGCTGGCACATGAGCTTCTTGCACCGGGAAAACATGTGGATAAAACCTACTTCGTCCGCGTGGAAGGAAAGCTTACAGTGGAAAAGATTGAAAAACTGGAAAACGGTGTAGATATCGGTGAAAAAAATCTGACGATGCCTGCAAAAGCAGAGATTGTAGGCGGCAGCTGGGAGGGCGCAGGTGAACCAGAACCAGGACGCGTCCGCCGAGAAAATCTGCCAGAAGTCTATACAGAACTGCATCTGACGATTCATGAAGGAAAATTCCATCAGGTGAAACGCATGATGGCAGCAGTTGGAACTCCTGTCATCTATCTCAAGAGAATCGCCATGGGATCCCTTACTCTGCCGGATGACCTGAAGAAGGGAGATTGCCGCCCATTGACTGAGGAGGAAGTAAGAGTACTTAGAAGGTAGTAGGTAGTAGGGATATGTGATATATTGTATAATACGCCAGAAGATTTCCTGTACAGGCTCAAAAATACCGTTGCGTTTTCTATTCGATGCATGCACTTATTTGTCACCAGTCGCACAAACTCGGCGAAGCCTCGAACAATGTGCTTGGTGGTGACAGTTTGCCTGCATCTCATGACGAAAGCCTCACGAGTATTATATGAGCTATGTACAGGAGATTTTTCTGGCTGTTTTATGACAATATCGTAACTGTTTAGTATCCTCACAGTTCCCTGTAAATAAATGCGTTTGCTTTTGTAACATATCGCAGGTGGAAAGTTCTTCCGTGCAGGGACAGAAATACTTACGAGGCTTTCGTCATGAAGTGCTGGCAAGCTGCCGTCACCAAGCGCACTGTCTGAGGCGAAGCCGAGTTTGCGCGACTGGTAGCAAATAAGCGCATGCACTGAATAGAAAACGTAGTGGTATTTCTGAACCGCACGGAGTAACTTCCACCGTAAACAGTTACAATATCACAAAAAGTTAACAAAAACTGCGAAAACCCTCTTTACACAGAGGGTTTTCTTATGCTATACTCTAGAAGTTGCAATGTGTGCAGAGACACACAAATAAAAAGTCACGTACAGAGATTCCGATGGATGGTGCCCTTACAGTGTGAGGTTGGGTCCGGATAGAAAGTGATCTGTGCGGAAGAATTTAACCAAAAAGGAGAAAAATCATGAGCGTTATTTCAATGAAACAGCTTTTGGAAGCAGGTGTTCATTTCGGACATCAGACAAGAAGATGGAACCCTAAAATGGCTCCGTACATCTACACAGAAAGAAATGGTATCTATATCATCGACCTTCAGCAGTCTGTAGGTATGGTTGACGATGCTTACAATGCAGTAGCTGATATCGTAGCTAACGGCGGAAACATTCTTTTCGTTGGTACTAAAAAACAGGCTCAGGATGCTATCAAAGTTGAAGCAGAGCGTTGCGGACAGTACTATGTAAACGAAAGATGGCTTGGAGGTATGCTTACAAACTTCAAGACAATCCAGAGCCGTATTGCAAGACTGAAAGAGATCGAAGCTATGGAAGCTGACGGAACTTTCGAAGTACTTCCAAAGAAAGAAGTTATTGAATTAAGAAAAGAACTTGCTAAACTGCAGAAAAACCTTGGCGGTATCAAAGAGATGAAACGTCTCCCAGACGCAATCTTCATCGTTGATCCTAAGAAAGAAAGAATCTGCGTTCAGGAAGCTCATACATTAGGTATTCCGCTTATCGGTATCTGCGATACAAACTGTGATCCGGAAGAACTTGACTATGTGATCCCGGGTAACGATGATGCTATCCGTGCCGTAAAACTGATCGTTTCCAAAATGGCAGATGCTGTTATCGAAGCAAATCAGGGAACAACAGAAGCTGAAGAAGCAGAAGTTGAAGAAGCTACAGAGGAATAATTAATTTAATAATTCCAGGAGGAAAATACAATGGCTATTACAGCAGCTCAGGTAAAAGAATTAAGAGAACTGACCGGTGCCGGAATGATGGATTGTAAGAAAGCTCTTACAGCTACAGATGGCGATATGGACAAAGCAGTAGAATTCCTGCGTGAAAAAGGTCTTGCTACAGCTCAGAAAAAAGCAAGCCGTGTTGCAGCAGAAGGTCTTTGCAAGACTCTCGTTACTGAAGACGGTAAGAGCGCAGTTGTTGTAGAAGTTAACTCTGAGACAGACTTCGTTGCTAAAAACGAAAAATTCCAGAGCTATGTTGCAGACGTTGCAGCACAGGCACTTACTACTTCCGCAGCAGATATCGATGCTTTCCTTGCTGAAGCATGGGCACTTGATACAACCAAGACTGTAAAAGAAGCTCTTGCAGCTCAGATTGCAGTTATCGGCGAGAACATGAACATCAGAAGATTCGCTCAGGTGAAAGAAGACAACGGTTTCGTTGCTTCCTACACACATATGGGTGGAAAGATCGGCGTTCTTGTAGACGTTGAGACAGATGTTGTTAACGATGCGGTTAAAGAAATGGCTAGAAACGTAGCAATGCAGATCGCAGCTCTGAAACCGCAGTACACAAGCGACAGTGAAGTAAGTGCTGAGTACATCGAGCATGAAAAAGAAATCCTTCTTGCTCAGATTCAGAACGATCCTAAGGAATCCCAGAAACCGGAAAAGGTTATCCAGGGTATGATCACTGGACGTATCAAGAAAGAACTCAAAGAAATCTGCCTTCTTGACCAGGTATACGTTAAAGCAGAAGACGGAAAACAGTCCGTTGGTAAATACGTAGAAGAAGTTGCAAAAGCAAACGGCGCTAAGATCACAATCAAAGGTTTCGTTCGTTACGAGACAGGTGATGGTATCGAAAAACGTCAGGATGACTTTGCAGCAGAAGTTGCAGCTCAGGCTGGAATGTAATCACTGATCTGATTTAAATCAGAATATTTCAATCCCCCGAAATTCGGAAACATTTTACAAGAGTGTCGATTTCGGGGGATTTTTTACGTAACTTATAAAAGATTCACAGAATCGGGTGCAGGTTCTGAATTTTCAGGAGGAGTCTGTAAGGATGTGTAGTGCTGCAGGACTTCAGAAGCAGTCATAGATTCCAGTTTATGAAGAAATCCATATTTCACCGGGTGCTTATCTCAAAGAATACCGCCTGCAGATGGCGTGTACGATGCTTAGAAATACATCTGAGACGATCACGACTGTTTTGCAGAACTGTGGTTTCCATTCTGTCAGCTATTTCGGTAAAGTTTTCCGCAGCCAGATGGGGTGTACGCCATATGAATTTAAAAATAAGATCGGGGGAGGAAAATACAATGAATTATAAAAGTGTAAAAATATCAGAAGATGCGAGGATCGCGAAGCAGTCCGTGATCACAGGAGATGTGATGATCGGACGTGACAGCTGTGTGTTTTATTTTGCTGTGATCCGTGGGGATGAAGCTCCAGTGGTGATTGGAGAAGAATCAAATATCCAGGAAAACTGTACGGTTCATGTGAGCCGTAACATGCCGGTTCGTATCGGAAATAATGTTACAGTGGGGCACAATGCAGTGATCCATGGCTGCACGATCGGGGACAGGACACTGATTGGAATGGGTGCAGTGATCCTTGACGGTGCAAAGATTGGAAATGACTGTATTATAGGAGCAGGAAGTCTTGTGACAAAGAATACTGTGATACCAGATGGTTCCCTTGTGATGGGAAGCCCGGCAAAAATCAGACGGAATCTTACCTGGGAAGAAAAACTTGGGATTCTCGAGAACAGCAAAGAGTATGTGAATGTATCCAGAGAGATGCAGAAACAGGGTGTGCTGTAAGCCCGACTGCTGAAGAAATCCAAAAACCAGTAGAATAAAACAGATGGAGAAAACAAATGCAATATATAATAAGAAAAGCAACAGAACAGGATCTTACGAGAGCACGGGAGATATATGGAATTGCACGAAATTTCATGAGAGACAATGGTAATCTTACACAGTGGGGCGAAGGAGATGAACCGGAAAATCTGACGGAAGATGATATCCGACAGGGAAATTTATATGCACTGACAGACAATGCCGGGGAGATTCATGCAGTATTTGTATTCATGATAGGAGAAGACTCGACATATCTGAAGATTGAACAAGGAAACTGGATATCAGCTGAGCCATATGGTGTCGTACACAGAGTGGCAAGTGACGGAAGCGTTCATGGTGTTCTGGGACGGATCATGGATTACTGCAAAGGACAGATGCCGCATCTCAGGATAGACACACATGAGGACAATAAAGTAATGCAGCATGTGATTGAAAAATGTGGATTTGTACGATGCGGAATCATTTATGTGTCGGATGGAACACCACGAATTGCATATGAATGCAGATAAGGGGAAGAGGTTACTATTCAACTGTAACGGGAAGCAGACATGACCGCTTTGTTTTTGTATAAAAACTTGCATTCTCTTAATGGAAGGAAGATAATGACATAGTCGGCAGGAATGTCGGCTTTTGAAAATTTATCTTGGGAGTTGAGGAAAAATGGAACAGCAACAGCATATGTTCACGAACCGCATGATCAGGAATCTTCTCATTCCGGTTGTGCTGGAACAGTTGTTGAATTCGATCATGGGAACTGCGGATACCATGATGGTAAGCAATGTCGGTTCGGCGGCAATCTCAGCAGTATCGCTGGTAGACTCGATCAATGTGCTCGTCATTCAGGCATTTTCCGCACTGGCGGCAGGCGGCGCGATCGTCTGTGCACAGTATATCGGGCAGAGAAACAAAGAAAAAGCAAACGAATCTGCAAGACAGGTGTTGTTTATCATAACAGCTATTTCGGCAGCAGTAAGTCTGATTTGTCTTGTTTTCCAGAAACCACTTCTCAGGCTGATCTTTGGTTCAGTAGAAGCAGAAGTTATGAGAGCATCGGAAACTTATTTCTTTTACACGGCTCTGTCATTTCCGTTTATTGCAGCTTATGATTCGGCAGCATCTATTTTTCGGGCGCAGGATAATACAAAGGGACCGATGCTTATCTCCATGATCTCAAATGTGATGAACATTGCCGGAAATGCGGTTATGATCTGGGGCTTTCATATGGGAGTGGCGGGAGCGGCACTCTCTACACTGATCTCCCGTGTCTTCTGTGCAGTCGTAGTACTGATCCAGCTCAGAAAAGACCGTCAGGAGATCGTAGTGCGTGATTATATCAGAATCCGTCCGAACTGGTCTATGATAAAACGTATCCTTGGAATAGGAATTCCATCCGGTGTGGAAAACAGTATGTTTCAGCTTGGAAAGCTGGCAATCCAGTCTACAGTTTCTACGCTGGGAACAGCGGCGATCGCAGCACAGGCAATGACAAATATCCTGGAAAATCTAAATGGTATTGCAGCAATCGGAGTCGGAGTTGGTCTGATGACGATTGTCGGACAATGTCTTGGTGCAGGAAGACAGGATGAAGCAGTCTATTACATAAAAAAACTCTGCGTGATCGCAGAAGTTATTATCATCATAAGCTGTCTTGGTGTATTTGCACTGACAAAACCAATCACAATCCTTGGTGGTATGGAAAAAGAAAGTGCAGATATGTGTTTTCATATGATGATGTGGATCACAATTGTAAAGCCGCTTGTATGGATTATGGCATTCATACCCGGATATGGGCTTCGAGCTGCCGGCGATGTAAAATTTTCCATGATCACATCCTGCTGTACGATGTGGGTCTGCAGATTTTGTCTGTGTGTATTTCTTATCAGAAGACTGGGATTTGGACCTATGGGAGTCTGGATCGGTATGTTTGCAGATTGGACAGCGCGAAGTATTATTTTTACATGGAGATTTCACAGCCGCAGATGGCTGCAGCATAAAGTAATATAAAGAGCGTATAATTTACAAGGTCTGGCTTTCGCGATAGAACATGAGGTGAAGGTCAGGCTTTTTTATAATATTTCGCATCGAATGCATAATTCTTATAAATATCCATTTTGCTAATGGTGGATTTTGTGGTAGAATAGAGAGAAAATGAATACTTATACATAGAGAGGAGTCATTATTATGGAAAGAGGAACAATTTTTAAGTTTCATAATGATCTTGATACAGATCAGATCATCGCATCCCAGTATCTGCTTCTGCCGAACCTGGATGAGATGAAAGACCATGCATTTGAATCACTGGATCCTGATTTTGCCAAGAAAGTAAAACCAGGAGATTTCGTGGTAGGTGGTGAAAACTTTGGCTGTGGTTCTTCCAGAGAGCAGGCACCGGGAGTTCTCAAAGCTCTTGGCGTTCAGGCAGTTATCGCCAAATCTTTTGCAAGAATTTTCTTCAGAAATGCGATCAATATCGGACTTCCGGCAATTGTCTGTAAAGATCTTCCGGATGATGTCAAGACCGGAGATTCCATGGAACTTCATATGTCCGACGGTACAGTCACTGCAAATGGAAAGACCTATACCTGTACCAAGCTCCCAGAATATATGCAGGGAATTCTGAATCAGGGCGGTCTGATCGCTTCACTGAACAAGGAGGAGAAATAACCATGGGAATGACAATCGCAGAAAAAATCATCGCAGCAGCGGCTGGTGTAGACAGCGTAAAGCCAGGTGATATCCATACCGTACAGCTTGACCGTCTGATGAGCAATGACGGAACCACTCATCTGACTGTAGATATGTACAAAAACAAACTGAACCATCCTCATATTGCAGACACAAAGAAACTCGTTTTTATTGTTGACCATAATGTACCGTCTGACTGCCCGAAGACAGCGGCATCCCAGAAGAAGATGAGAGATTTCGCAAAAGAAAACAACATTGATTTCTGGGAAGGCAAAGGAGTCTGCCACCAGGTTATGATCGAGAATTATGTTCGCCCGGGTGAACTGATCTTTGGTGCGGACAGCCATACCTGTTCTTATGGTGCACTTGGTGCATTTGGTACCGGTGTCGGATGTACAGACTTCCTCTATGGAATGGTGACAGGAACTTCCTGGGTACTGGTTCCTGAATCTGTAAAGTTTAATCTGACAGGAAAGCTTCCGGAAGGTGTTACCGCCCGTGACCTGATCCTTACCATTATTGGTGAAGTAGGTGCAAACGGATGCAACTATCAGGTAATGGAATTCACCGGAGAAGGTGCAAAAACTTTAAGCATCAGTGACCGTATGACTCTCTGCAACATGGCAGTAGAGGCAGGTGCAAAGACCGGTATCTTTGAAGCAGACGAAAAAGCAATGGAATACCTCAAAGAACATGGACGTGAGCCAAAAGCTGTATTCCACAGCGATCCGGATGCAAAATATATAAGAGAATACACCTTTGATCTTTCAAAAGTCCGTCCGGTAGTTGCAAAACCGGATTTTGTAGATAATGTTGTACCGGCAGAGGAAGCATGCGGAATCGAAATCAACGAAGCTTTCCTTGGATCATGCAACAACGGACGTATCGAAGATCTGCGTGTAGGCGCCGAGATCATCAAAGGAAAGAAAGTATCAGACAAAGTACGTTTCCTCGTTGTTCCGGCAAGCCAGACTATCTACCGTCAGGCGTTGAAAGAAGGACTGATCGACATCTTTATGGAAGCAGGCGCTATCGTGATGAATCCGAACTGCAGTGTATGCTGGGGAAGCTGCCAGGGTGTCATTGGAGAAAATGAGGTTCTGATCAGCACAGGAACACGTAATTTCAAAGGACGTGCAGGACATCCGAGCTCAAAGGTATATCTTGGCTCTGCAGCAACTGTTACCGCATCTGCTATTGCAGGAAAAATTGCACTTCCATCAGAAATCTGATCACAGCACAGAATCATTATATGTAATTATTCAGAAGGTAGTATCCCGCGAGGTGTTTTGGCATGTTTTTTGCCAAAATCCCGAGACATACAAGGCAAAATGCCATCACCGAAGGTGATTTGGAATGCATTTTGACTCATAACTGTGAGGGTACTGAACAGTTATCATTATATTTAGTGAGGTATATACGGATTATGGAAAAGTTTACAGGGAAAGTATGGGTGCTTGGTGATGATATTGATACGGATATCATCATTCCGACCGAGTATCTGGCACTCAAAACAATTGATGATATGAAACAGTATGGATTCAGTCCGCTCCGTCCGGAGCTGGCAGGACAGATCCAGAAAGGTGATATTATTGTTGCCGGCAAAAACTTTGGCTGCGGTTCTTCCAGAGAGCAGGCACCTGAGATCATCAAGGCACTAGGAATCCAGTGTGTCATTGCAAAATCATTTGCAAGAATTTTCTTCAGAAATTCAATCAACAATGGACTTCTTTTGATCGAACAGCCGGATCTTCACGATGATATGAAAGAGGGAGATACCGTGACGGTTGTTATGAATGAACATGTGGATTACAATGGAAAACAGTATCCGATCGCTTCTCTGCCGGAAAATCTGATGAGCATCATCCAGGCCGGTGGACTTGTAAAAGCCATGCGTAAACTGAATGGACTGGACTAAGGAGGAAAAGCAGATGGGCGAAACAGTTATCGAAAAGATTATAAGAAACAATGTGGGTCATGCCGTAAAACCAGGCGATATTGTAACTGTCAATGTAGACAGAGTGATGATCCATGATATTTTTATTCCATTTGTTGCAGAGAAATTCGAAGAAATGGGATTTCAGAAGCTCTGGGATCCGGATAAAGTAGTTCTGATCTATGATCATCTTGTTCCGGCGAGTCAGCTTGATGACACCAGACATTTCCATGAGGGAGATGCTTTTGCAGAAAAATATGGAATGAAAAATGTTCACAGAAGTGATGGGATCTGCCATCAGTTAATGACAGAAGCCGGCTATGTAAAACCGGGAAATATTGTATTTGGTACAGACAGCCATACTACCACATACGGATGTGTCGGTGCGTTTTCTTCCGGTATCGGATACACAGAGATGGCAAGTATCCTCGGAACCGGAACCATGTGGATCAAGGTTCCGGAGACCATCAAAGTGGTGATCGACGGGGAACTCCCAAATAATGTTATGTCGAAGGATGTGATTCTTCGGCTGATCGGTGATCTTGGAGCAGACGGAGCTACTTACCGTGCACTGGAGTTTACAGGAAGTGCAGTAAAGAATATGTCAGTGGCGAGTCGTATGACGATTGCAAATATGGCGATTGAAGCTGGGGCAAAATGTGCACTCTTTACTCCGGATGAAAAAACAGCAGAATATTGTGAAATCGAACTGAATGAATTTCAGAAGAGTCTTGTCGGGGACGAGGATGCAAAATATCTCAAAACAGTGACTTATCGTGCAGAAGATCTTGTTCCGGTCATGGCATGCCCGTCTCAGGTAGACAAGATCCGTGATGTCAGTACACTGGAGGGAACTGAGATCGATCAGGTATTTATCGGTTCCTGTACAAATGGCCGTCTGGAAGACCTTGCAGCGGCAGCTGAAGTCCTCAAAGGAAAGAAAGTTGCTGACTATGTAAAACTGATCGTTACACCGGCAAGCCGTAAAATATACAGACAGGCTATTGAACTTGGAATCCTGGATACTCTGGCAGAAGCAGGTGCAATGATCACACATCCGGGATGTGGACTGTGCTGTGGACGAGCAGGAGGTATTCTTACGGACGGAGAGCGTGTTGTGGCAACAAATAACCGTAATTTCCTTGGCCGTATGGGAACTTCCAAGGTGGAAATTTATCTGGCATCACCGAAAACAGCAGCAGCATGTGCAGTAGCCGGAAAGATCGTCAGCCCGAAATAAAAAATTTTTCAAGGGGGAAGAATATTTTTTCCCTCTTGACATCATGGGAATTTAGCACTATAGTATAACGCAGTAACAGCAATAACGAGGTGAAGTTTGCAGGAAAGAGGCTATGGCCCACCGAAGGAGTAAAACTCTCAGGTATCCGTTTTGTCGGACAGAAACTGTAAATGGATCGTATCTCTGGAGACACCTGTTTTGATACAGGGGCCGAAGGTGCAAGCGACGCGCAAGCGTTTTGAATCTCTCAGGCAAAAGGACAGAGGATGCTTTTTATAATTACATCCTGATTTTATTCTTTTATTTATTCTATTTTTATTGTCTGATTATTTTTGATTCTCAGCCGTTCAGTGGAGGACGATTCTTATCTTTATTTTCCCCTTTTTATAATGCTGAAAAATACATATAAAGGAGAACTTTTTGAGATGTGGGAAGCAATCAATAATTTCTTAGTTGCAGTGGATGACAAGGTCTGGGGAGTGCCGCTTATGGTATTGATCATTGCCGGCGGTGTTCTTCTTACATGCAGACTTGGACTGCTCCAGGTGCGTCGTCTTCCACTGGCACTGAAATGGATGTTTAAGAACGAGGAAGAAGGCGACGGTGAGATTTCCAGTTTTGCTGCGTTATGTACAGCACTGAGTGCAACCATCGGTACAGGTAATATCGTTGGTGTTGCAACAGCAGTTTGTGCCGGAGGTCCGGGAGCACTTTTCTGGATGATCGTAGCAGCATTCTTTGGAATGGCAACCAAGTATTCCGAAGGTCTGCTGGCAGTTAAGTACCGTGTGGTCGCAGCAGATGGACACAGTCTCGGAGGACCATTCTACTATATCGAAAAAGGTATGGGAACAAAATGGAGATGGCTCGGTAAGATTTTTGCTTTCTTTGGTGTTTGTGTAGGTCTTTTTGGTATTGGTACATTCAGCCAGGTAAATGGTATCTCAAGTGCAGTACAGAACTTCTTTGATCCAAACAAAACAAACTGCATCAACATCCCGTTTCTGGGTGAATATTCTGTAGCAGTTGTTATTTCTTCTCTGATTCTGGCGTTCTGCGTGGCAGCGATCCTGATCGGAGGACTGAAAAGAATTGCAACAGTAAGCCAGATCATCGTACCGTTTATGGCAGTGATCTATATTGTGCTCAGTGTGACACTGATCATCTGTAACATCACAGAAATTCCGGCAGCAGTTGTAACGGTTGTAACAGCAGCATTTAACCCGAAAGCAGTTACAGGTGGTGTGGTTGGTTCCATGATCGTAGCAATGCAGAAAGGTGTTGCACGAGGAATCTTCTCCAACGAAGCAGGTCTTGGTAGTGCACCGATCGCAGCGGCAGCAGCTCAGACAAAGGAGCCGGTACGTCAGGGTCTGGTCAGCATGACAGGTACCTTCATTGATACAATCCTGATCTGTACCATGACAGGTCTTTCCATTGTACTGACAGGTGCATGGCAGGTAGAGGGAATTGAAGGTGTGCAGGTTACTACCTATGCATTCCAGAACGGACTTCCGCTTCCACAGAAACTGACAGCATTTATCCTGATGCTCTGTCTGGTATTCTTTGCATTTACAACAATCCTCGGATGGGATTATTACAGTGAGAGATGTCTGGAATATCTGACCAACGGACATCAGAAGAAGATCATTGTGTATCGCTGGTTATATATTCTTGCAGTATTTATCGGACCATATATGACTGTAAGTGCGGTATGGACCATCGCAGATATCTTCAATGGTCTGATGGCGATTCCGAATATGATCGCACTGTTTGTACTGAGTGGTGTTGTTGTAAAAGAAACAAAAGCATTCTTCAAAGCAGAGAAACATAAAATGTAAATAGAAATTTCGAGAATAAATATATAAGCAGAATCAACTGTTGTATAGAAAAAGCCCATGAACTGTAAAATAACAGTCCGTGGGCTTTGTTTTCTGATGTTATTTCATATCTGCCAGGGCTATAAATGGGATCCTGGTATATTCATAGTTATCCATGATGGAATAGGCATCAGATTCTGAGATGGTTACGCCGTTTGCAGAGTCTGCCGTGTTGAAAGACCATGGATTCTGTGGATTTTTCTCCGAATCGTAGACAACAGATTCCTTTAAGTTTAACTGTCCGTCTGTATAAACATAATATTGTCTTACAGAGTTAAACGCACTGCCGGAGCCCTCATTTGCTATTGTGTTGTCTGTACATAAGTAATACCGGTCACGTTCGCCGCTGGTAGTGACAAGGGAAAGTCTTCCGTTAATAAGGGTATACATATCAAAGAACATTTCCTCATAAGTATCACTGCCATCATCCAGTGCACCTATAAAAAGTTCGGCAGTACCATTGTTATCAATATCCTGGAGGAAGTAGCCTAATTTGTTGATGTCTGCATAATATCCTGCCAGATAACAGAGATTCTGCTCCTGAAACTGACCGATATTCCAGCCGGCGGCAGCACCGTCATAATATTTCTGAACGATGTCCTTATATTCCGGATAATCAGCAAGTGTTAAGGTATCATCAGCTGCATAAACGGAAGTAAGGCTTCCGGATGCAAAAATCATGGATGCGGATAAAATACAGCAGATAAAAGTTTTCTTTTTCATGTTCAACTCTCCTTAAAAAGTATTTGTATGGATGATAATTCTATTTTATCTTATGGCCAGGAAAATCTGTGTTTTTTATTTAACAGAGATCATATAAGACTGATCAAAAATTTCATCTGGTTTCAGTTCATTGATGTTTGGTTTCTGAGATAATTCTTTATCGTATCCTGTATTATCGCAGCGGCCCATCCATGGTTCCAGGCATACGAACGGAGCACCAGCAGCGGACCAGATGCCGAAGTTGGGGAATCCATCACAGCTGATCTCTACATAAGGAGTTCCATCCGGAAGGGCAATCCCGGCTTTTGTAATCTGACCGTTGTCAAAGACCAGAGCATCGTGGTCAAACATGTGCTCATCGATCGGGCAGGAGTTATTTTCAAGATGAAGAGTATAGGTTGTGTCAGGAATGACAGTGCCGTATTCTGGATTGAGCAGGTGGTAGCTCAGTTCTTTTGCTCCATTAAAGGTGAGGTGATACTGGCTTTGTACGGTATCAGGGAGGACCGGTACGTTAAAGGCTGGATGCGCACCGATCGTGAAGTACATGGTTTCCTGAGATTTGTTTACAACTTTCCAGGAGACGGTCAGATCACGTTCGTTAAGTGTATGCGTGATGTAGAGCTGGAAGATATATGGCCAGTGTTTGAGAGTTTCTTCGGTGGATTCCAGCAGATGTGTAACGGATGTATCGGTCTTGTCCGTGCAGATAAACTCCATATCGCGGGCAAATCCGTGCTGACCGGAAGTATAAGATCTGCCATTGATCAGACAGTGGTCTTCATAATAGCGTCCGACATTCGGAAAGAGAACCGGAGCATGGCGCTTCCAGTAAGCAGGATTGGCATTCCAGAGTACCTGGCGGTCGTTTGTCTTATCGTAGATTTCTGACAGTTCAGCACCGTGATCGGCGATTTTGATACGAAGCTGGTCGTTTTCAAGTGTGTGTATCATAGAAAAACCTCCATAATAAATATTTGATTTAGGGTAACTGTGAGGGTACTGGACAGTTACGGTTTGAAGTAAGTATAGCAGAAATTATGCAGGATAACGACAGAAAAAGAAAAAATTTTCCGGATATTTTTCCGGGAAAAAACAGTATTTAATTTTGCTGCAAAATGTGATATAGTTACTTGCATAGTACCGGTCTGGTGCTGATGATGGGGAGGGGGAAACGGTGATGCAGACCGATTTACATAAGAAAAATGAACTGGATTACTTCTTTGTAGAGGAATCTTACGGTGGAAATCAGGATTTGTTTCCGGAAATTGCGATGAGAGATGGGGGATGTGGTGCAGTGGCAGCTTGCGAGAGCTGTATTTATTTTGCCCGCAGAGCAGGTAAGCATAAACTGTATCCGCATAAACTTACGGAGATTGCATGGGAAGAATATCATGATTTTGCATATATTATGAAGCATTATCTCTGTCCAAGACCGAACGGGATCGATACCCTGGAATTATTTATGGAAGGTTTTGGAGAATATCTGAAGGATGTAAACGAAGAAACGCTCGAAATGGAGGCTTTTCACGGTACCCACAGTTATGAGGAGGCAAAGGATGCCGTCCGAAGACAGATCGACAGTGACAGTCCGATTCCATATCTGCTGCTGAAGCATCAGAACAAAAACGGTCATCTGGAGGATTACATATGGCACTGGTTTATCCTTGCCGGTTACAGAGAAACAGAGGAGGATCTGCTGGTAAAAGCAGTTTCCTACGGGGAATATAAATGGTTTTCACTGAAAGAACTCTGGGATACCGGATATGACAAAAAAGGCGGAATGATTTTGTATCATATACAGTAACGGACAGGGAGGATGCGGCTGGCATGCTCCTTTGTTTTTTAGGAGGTATATTTTGGAAGCAAGAGAAATATTGACTCGGTTTAAACGAAATGAGATTACACTGGAGGAAGCGGAACATTATTTTCGAAAAGAACCCTTTGAGAAAATGGATGATTATGCAAAACTGGATTCGCACAGGGAAATTCGTTCCGGTTTTCCGGAAGTGATTTTCTGCAGCGGCAAGGCGGACGAACATTTTGTCCGTATCTTTCAGAAGCTGTATGAGCAGAACGGAGAGGTTCTGGGAACCAGGGCCTCCAGACACCAGTATGAGCTGGTGAGGGAGCTTCTTCCGGGCGTAGAGTATGATGAGGTGTCACATATCATCAAAATAGAAAAAAAAGAAAAGAAACATACAGGAAAGATTGCAGTCTGTACAGCTGGCACAGCTGACATCCCTGTTGCAGAAGAAGCGGCGCAGACAGCAGAATATTTTGGCGCACATGTAGATCGTATTTTTGACGTTGGAGTCAGTGGAATCCACAGACTTTTTTCCAGCCTGGATGTGATCCAGGAGGCAAACTGTGTGGTCGCAGTGGCAGGAATGGAAGGGGCACTTGCAAGCGTTCTCGGCGGGCTGGTGGATAAACCGGTGATCGCAGTGCCGACTTCTGTAGGATACGGTGCGAGCATGCATGGACTTTCTGCACTTCTGACAATGATCAATTCCTGCGCAAACGGGATTGCGGTGGTGAACATTGACAATGGATATGGCGCAGGATACATTGCAACACAGATCAACCGTCTTGCAGTCAGAGAAACAGAGGAAGAATAGGAGTTATTATGGGAAAAACTTTATACCTGGAATGTTATTCGGGAATCAGCGGTGATATGACCGTCGCAGCACTTCTGGATCTTGGTGCAGACCAGAAGCATCTTGAGGAGGCTCTTTCCAGTCTTTTGGTTCAGGGATTCCGGATAGAAATTTCAAGAGTTATAAAATCAGGACTGAATGCCTGCGATTTTTCTGTGATCCTGGATCAGGATAACCACGATCATGATATGGAATATCTTCATGGACAGCAGAACATGGAGGAATCTCATGAACATCAGGGTCATGGACATATGCATAAGCATGACCATGAGCATCGAGGAATGAAAGAAATCCGGGAAATCATCCAGAGATCTTCCATCACAGAAAGGGCAAAGCAGACAGCACTCAGGATTTTTGAAATCCTGGCAGAAGCAGAGGCAAAGGCACACGGCGTTTCTGTGGAGAAGGTACATTTTCATGAAGTCGGAGCGATCGATTCCATTGTAGACATAGTGTCGATCGCGGTATGTCTGGATGATCTGGATATTACAGAAGTTATCGTACCGATGCTCTGTGACGGAACCGGATTTATCCGCTGTCAGCATGGCCAGATTCCGGTGCCGGTGCCCGCTGTGGTAAATGTGGCACAGATGCATCACCTTAAGCTCAAGATCACAGATATCGAGGGAGAAATGGTAACGCCGACGGGAGCGGCAGTCGTGGCGGCAATCAGGACTTCAGAAAAATTGCCGGAGAGTTTTGAAATCTTGGCGACGGGACTTGGAGCAGGTAAACGCCAGTATCGCTGCCCGGGAATTCTAAGAGCAATGCTGATCTGCCAGACGGAAACAGAAACACAGGAGACGGATCGTATCTGGCGTCTGGAAACGGATATTGACGACTGCAGCGGAGAGGCCATGGGACATGTAATGCAGACACTTCTTGAAAACGGTGCGAGAGAGGTACACTATACACCGGTTTTTATGAAGAAAAACAGGCCGGCATATGAACTGGTGGTTCTCTGTAAGAAAGAAAAAATCTCCAGGATGGAAGAGATTATTTTTACAGAAACGACGACGATCGGTATCAGACGGAATGAACTGGACAGGACAATTCTGAGGCGCAGCGAGGAGGAGATTCAGACTCCTGTAGGAAAAGCACAGGTGAAGATCTGTACGCTTCCGAATGGAACGAAACGGTGCTATCCGGAATATGAAAGTGCAGCCGCTCTTGCAAAAGAGGCGGGATTAAGCTTTCGAGAAGCATATGACAGGATATTAGACTGCTGGAAGACAGAAAGGTGAGACAATAATGAAGACAGGACTGGTTTTGGAAGGCGGAGCAATGCGTGGTATTTATACCGCAGGTGTGCTGGATGTATTTATGGAGCAGGGATTACATTTTGATGGAGTTATCGGAGTGTCAGCAGGGGCACTTCACGGATGTTCTTTTGTGTCAGGGCAGAAAGGCAGAAGTATCCGCTACTTTAAGAAATACAGAAATGACAGACATTTCATGAGTATGTGGAATCTTGTTCATACAGGAGAAATAGTAGGAGAAAAGTTATGCTATCATGACATCCCGGAAAGACTGGATCCATATGATTATGAGACATTTCTGAAGTCGGATACAGAGTTTTATGCGACCTGTTCTAATGTAGAAACAGGAAAAGCAGAATATATAAAAGTGACAGATATGATGAATCAGATCGATGTTCTGCGTGCATCTGCATCTATGCCGTATGTGTCAAAGATTGTAGAATATCAGGGAATGAAACTGTTAGATGGCGGATGTACAGACAGTATTCCGGTAGAACAGTTCAGAAAGATGGGATATGAGAGAAATGTAGTGATTCTCACACAGCACAGAGATTATATAAAAAAGCCTCAGAATCCCAGGATGGCAGAGTTGAGATACCATAAATATCCAGAGTTCGCCAGGGCGCTGAAAGAACGACACCTTGTATATAACCAGTCACTGAAAGAGATCCACCGTCTGGAGGAAGCTGGAGAGGTTTTTGTGATCCAGCCATCAGAAAAACTGAATATCAGTCGTATGGAAACAGATCTCGATGTGATCCAGAGTGTATATGAGCAGGGTATGATGGAGGCGAGAGTCAGAATGAAGGCACTGAAGGAATGGATGGCTGAGGGGAAAGAAGAATAAATGTCAGAACAACATAATATGAAAGTCATAGCAAGGATCCATAATGATTTTCCGACCAAGTTTGGGATACCCCATCAGAGTAACCGTCTGAGTGCACTGAAGGCGACCATTGTGTTTGAACCGGAATACCGGGTGGCGGAAGCATTTCGGGGTCTGGAAGATTACAGTTATATCTGGCTTATCTGGCAGTTTTCGGAAGCAGTGAGAGAAAACTGGTCTCCGACAGTAAGGCCGCCGAGGCTTGGGGGAAATACGCGAATGGGAGTATTTGCGACCAGATCTCCGTTTCGTCCGAATCATCTGGGACTGTCATCCGTCTGTCTTGAAAAGATAGAATATCATCCAGAGTTTGGACCGGTGCTGCATATTTCGGGAGCAGATTTAATGAACGGAACACCAATTTATGACATCAAACCATATCTTCCGTATGTGGACAGTCATCCAAAGGCAAAGGGAGGATTTACCGATCATATTGAAGAACATATTCTGAAGGTGGAATTTCCAGAAGCTCTGCTGGAGAAGATACCAAAGCCACAGCGGGAGGCACTGCTGGAAGTTCTTGCGAATGATCCTCGTCCAAGATATCAGAAGAATCCAGAGAGGGTTTACGGGATTGCCTATGGTCAGAAGGATATTCATTTTCAGGTAAAAGACGATACCCTTTTGGTCTGTGATGTGACAGAACAAAAAATCCTTTGACAGACGAAGCAATATATGATACCATACACTTACGAAGATTAGCGTTAACTAACCAAAGATAGAGCGGACATACTGTGCCGCTTTATTTTAGAAATCGAAGTTAGATAAGAATAACAAATAAGAGGTGAGAATATGAGTATTGTAATTGTTGGTGGAAATGAAAGAATGGTATGTCAGTATGAAGATATCTGTAAAGGGTTCGGATGTAAGGCAAAAGTTTTTGCCAAAGAAAAAGGTGCCATGAAGAAGAAAATAGGTGCACCGGATCTTCTGATCCTGTTTACCAGCACGGTATCTCATAAGATGGTAAACTGTGCGGTTGAAGAAGCAAAAAGAAAATCGATTCCGGTATGTCGGTGCCATACCAGCAGTGCATCCGCTCTTGAAAATATTCTCCGTGAGTACTGCGCATAATAGTTTTTTCAAGATTTTTCGCCAAAATACTTGCAAAACCTTCTGCTTTTCAATACAATATAAGCGGATTTGCAACAAATACTGACAGTGCGGGAACTGTCACGAGGAACACAGAAGGGTGATAAGTATTATGAAAAAAGTTGTAAAATTTGGAGGAAGTTCCCTTGCGAACGCAGAGCAGTTCAAAAAAGTTGGGGATATTATCAAAAGTGAGGAGAGCAGACGCTATGTGGTACCGTCTGCACCGGGTAAGAGATATTCCGGAGATACAAAGGTGACAGACCTTTTGTATGCATGTTATGACAAGGCAGCAGCAGGTGCTGATTTTACAGGAATCCTCAACGAGATCAAAGAACGTTTTTATGAGATTATCAAGGGTCTGAAGCTGGATCTTTCTCTGGAGGAAGAATTCCGTCAGATCGAAGCAGATTTCAAGGCACAGGCAGGTACAGAATACGCTGCATCCCGAGGAGAGTTTCTTAATGGTAAAGTTATGGCGGCATATCTTGGATATGAGTTCGTAGATGCGGCAACCGTCATTCGTTTCGACAAAAACGGAAATTTTGATGCAGATAAGACAGACAGACTCCTTTCAAAACGTCTTCAGAAATGCGAGAAGGCAGTTATTCCGGGATTCTATGGTGGAATGGAGGATGGAACGGTCAAAACATTTTCCAGAGGGGGATCTGATGTTACAGGCTCTCTGGTAGCCAAGGCAATTCATGCAGACCTCTATGAGAACTGGACAGATGTTTCCGGTTTTCTGGTAACAGATCCGAGGATTGTTGAGAATCCGGCGGTTATTGAGACAATTACCTACCGTGAGCTGAGAGAACTTTCCTATATGGGTGCGACGGTTCTTCACGAGGATGCAATCTTCCCGGTACGTAAAGAGGGAATTCCGATCAACATCCGAAACACCAATCGTCCGGATGACAAGGGAACCTTTATCGTAGAGAGTACATGCCGTAAACCAAAATATGTAATCACAGGTATTGCAGGCAAGAAGGGATTCTGTTCTATCAATATTGAGAAATCCATGATGAACAGTGAAGTTGGTTTCGGAAGAAAGGTACTTCAGGTATTTGAAGATCAGGGAATCAGCTTTGAGCATGTACCGTCAGGTATTGATACTATGACAATCTATGTTCATCAGGATGAGTTTGAAGAAAAAGAGCAGCAGGTAATTGCCGGAATCCACAGAGCAGTACAGCCTGACTTTGTAGAGATGGAATCAGATCTTGCTCTGATCGCAGTTGTAGGCCGCGGCATGAAATCACAGAGAGGAACTGCAGCACGTGTGTTTGCAGCACTGGCACATGCACATGTGAATGTCAAGATGATCGATCAGGGTTCCAGTGAGCTGAATATCATTATCGGTGTGGAGAACAGAGATTTTGAGACTGCATTAAAAGCAATTTATGACATTTTTGTTCTGACACAGATCTAAAGCTAAATAAAAAGATCCGGGAAGCCGGGTCTTTTTGAGGTTGAGTTCAGAGGAGAATGAAGAAATGATTGAAAGACAGATTAAATTAAATGAGACAGAAGACGTACAGGAGTTTGTAAAAGAAGCTGCAAAATGCAGTTTTGATATTGATATTTCCTATAACAGAATTATCATCGATGCCAAATCTCTTCTCGGGATTCTGAGCATGGATCTTACACGGGAACTGACGGTCAGATGTTATGGGGAAAGCCAGAGATTTAATGCGGTCATGGATAAATTTGCAATTGCATGATCCTGTTATAAATCCAGGCGGGAATGGGCACATATTCAGGAAAGGGATATGTGCCTTTTTGTATAAATGGAGATATAAAATGGAAAAACCGATAATTCGTATTTCAGTCCGAAATCTGGTGGAATTTATTTTAAGAAGCGGAGATCTGACCAGTGGCGGCACAACGGCGGCCGACAAGGAAGCAATGCTGAAAGGAAGTCGTTTGCACAGAAAAATCCAGAAACAGATGGGAAGTACCTATCAGGCAGAGGTTCCGCTAAAAAAAGAAAGTGAATATGAAGATCTGATCCTGTATGTAGAGGGAAGAGCGGATGGTATTTTTTCTGAGGGAGAAACGATCTGTATTGATGAGATAAAAGGTATTTACAGAAGTCTGGACAGTCTGGAAAAACCGGTGGAAGTGCATCGGGCACAGGCACTTTGTTATGGCTGGATCTATATGGAGATGCATGAGCTGGAGAGTATCGATATTCAGATGACCTACGGGCAGCTTGATACAGAAGAAATACGAAGATTTCGAGAAACACTTACCAGAGAGGAGCTTGAGAGCTGGTACCAGGAACTTACTGATTCGTACCATAAATGGATATCCTATCAGCTGGCATGGAGAAAACAGAGAAATGAGTCCATGAAAAATCTGGAATTTCCGTTTTCATACCGTAAAGGTCAGAAAGAAATGGTAGCAGGAATCTATCATGCGATAGCAAAAGAAGAACAGATCTTTATTCAGGCTCCGACAGGAATCGGCAAGACGATGTCTGCAATCTTTCCGGCAGTCCGTTCTATGGAAAACGGAAAAGGAGAAACGCTTTTTTATCTGACGGCAAGAACGATCACGAGGACGGTGGCAGAAGATGCATTTGCAATTCTTCGGAAGAATGGCCTGCATTTCAAGTCGATCACGATCACGGCAAAAGAAAAGCTGTGTTTTTGTGATGAGATGGACTGTGATCCACAGAAATGTCCTTACGCAAAAGGACACTATGACAGAGTAAATGATGCCGTATATGAACTGTGGACAGAAACAGAGAATTTTGACAGGGAGACGATTCTTGGACAGGCAGAAAAATATAGAGTCTGTCCATTTGAGATGACGCTGGATCTTGCCATCTGGATGGATGGAATCGTCTGCGATTATAATTATGTATTTGATCCAAATGTTTACCTGAAACGATTTTTTGGAGAAAACATAAAAGGAAACTATATTTTTCTGATCGACGAGGCCCATAATCTGGTAGAACGTGGAAGAGAAATGTACAGTGCAGCCATATCTAAAGAGGAAATGGAAGATGTTCGTAAATTTGTCCGTCCATACAGCAGCAGACTGTATCGTATGCTGGGAAAAGCAATCAGGCAGATGGAGGCTGTGCAGAAGGAATGCAGCTTATCAGGAAAAGTTCTGGAAAATGCAGGAACGCTGCCAATCACTCTCTTGGGTATTCAGGGAGAGATGGACAAATTGCTGGAAGAACCACCGTCACAGGAGTTCAGAGATGGAATTCTGGATTTTTATTTTGTAGTGCGTGATTTTTTGAATATCTCGGAACTGACAGATGAAAATTATGTGACGTATGTTTTGAATGGTGAAGACGGAAAATTTCAGATGAAACTGTTTTGTGTAAATCCGGCGGCAAATCTGCAGAAATGTCTGGATCGTGGCATCAGTACGGTGTTTTTTTCGGCAACACTTCTGCCCCTTCCATATTATAGAAAAATGCTGAGTACGAGAAATGAAAATTTTGGAATGTATGTAAATTCTCCCTTTGAGGAGAAAAATAGATGTCTTCTTCTTTGTCGTGATGTCAGCAGTAAATATACAAGAAGAGGATATGAGGAATATCACAGGATCGCAGAGTATATTGCAAGAATGTCCTGGCAGAAAAAGGGAAATTATATGATCTTTTTTCCTTCCTATAAACTGCTGGAGGATGTTTTTAAAGTATATCAGGAAGAATTTTCTGCTGACTGGGTAGATTGTATCTGTCAGCAGGCCTCTATGAATGAACGGGAGCGTGAAGAATTTTTACAGGAATTCCAGGCACAGGGAGAGAAAACACTTCTGGGATTCTGTGTGATGGGAGGAATTTTTTCGGAAGGAATTGATCTGATTGGAGACCGGTTGATCGGTGTGGCGGTTATTGGTACGGGAATTCCGCAGATCGGTTTTGAAAGAGAAGTCCTGAAGGATTATTATGACCAGAAGGGAGAATCTGGATTTGATTATGCATATCGCTATCCGGGAATGAATAAGGTGCTTCAGGCGGCTGGACGGGTGATCCGCACCAGAGAGGATACTGGTGTGATCCTGCTTATGGATGAACGCTTTTGGAATCGGGAATACAGGGCTCTTTTTCCGAAAGAATGGTCGTCGGTGAAAACCTGTACGATCGGAACGATAGAAAAATCTCTTCATGAATTCTGGAAGCAGACAGCAATAGAGGATGAAAATAAATCTGTCTGAGAAAAACAACTATCCGGCATATCGTGTTCGGCAGGAATGCTTGACATATACAGGATTTCGGTTATACTATGAACAATCAGTCTGCAAAAAACAGGTTGTTGTACGAGAGAATAACCTTATTCATAAAAGGAGAAGATAATGAAATCTGAACGCAGCTATAAAAAAATAACAGCTCTGGCACTTGGTCTGTGTCTGACGATTTCCAGTGTGACGGTAAGTACAGTAGCAGCTTCGGACAGTCTTTTGTCCGTTACGGAAGAAGCACAGATCAGACCCATCCAGGATGGATCTGGCAAATATCTCATGAAAAGTGACGGATTTTACTGTCTGAAAGAAGATGGCGGTAAGGATGCGGCGGCAGCCGTACACTATTTTGATGAAATGAAAATCGACGGAACAGTGCTGGATGGATTTTATTATCATGATGAAAGTGGCTGTTATCGGGCAGAAAGTCCTCATATTGTAAAGATCAGCAAGCTTACCTGCATGAAACCTGATGAAAATGGGGACACAGTCGAACAGAGTTTTGACGGATATTATATGGTGAATAATCTTGGAAAACTGACGGCAGCCCCTCAGGTGAGATATATAGATAATCTTACAATGGATGGAATCACATTTAACGGATATTATTATTTTGATGAAAATGGAAGAATGGTGACAGAGACCGGAATGCATGAACTGGAAATGTCATCCAATGGACAGATGTTTTCAGGAACATATTATTTTGGCGGTACGAATGGTGTGCTTGTACAGGAGGCCGGAACCACACCGGATGGATTTCCGGTAGATGAGACCGGTAAGGTACAGGAATTAGAAAATCTTGGAATAGAAAATCTGAAGCCTCAGCTGGAATCCGTAATTGCAGGGTACGATGGCAACTGGAGCGTTTATGTCCAGGATCTGGAAACAGGAGAGGAAATTATCCTGAATGATACGCCAATGTATTCGGCAAGTCTTATCAAGGCATTTGTGATGGCAAAGACGTTTGAGGATATGGAACTTGTTCTTGAGAATGAAGCGAAGCAGATGAAAACGGATGCAGAGAATGCAGCAGTACAGACAAAGGTGGATGATCTTCTGACGAATATGATCACTGTCAGCGACAATGAATCCTGCAATGAACTTGGCAGACTGCAGTCAGAGAAACATGATTTTCTGGATGGGGCACGAAAGGTAAATGAATATCTGGAAAAAGAAGGATATTCGGAGACAAGTTATCAGAGCACTCTTCATCCATCGGCTTCTCCAAAGCTTAGTCTGGGTGAAAGAAATATGACCTCCGTAAAGGACTGTGGACTTTTGCTGGAACGGATTTACAGAGGGGAATGTGTCAGCGAAGAAGCATCTGAGCAGATGCTGGAACTTCTGAAGAGACAGGAGAATACAACAAAGATCCCGGCAGGAATAAAGGATGAAGTAGAGACTGCAAATAAGACCGGAGAAACTGATGAGGATCAGCATGATATTGCAATTGTATATGGAGTTAAAACTACATATGTCCTGTGTGTGATGTCAGAAGGCTGGAAAAGTGGCGGTGATGCTGTCGAAAATATCCGGAATATTTCCAGCATGGTCTATAATTATCTTAATCTCTGAATATGTTGCTGTGAACGGAGTGAACAGTAACTTTACCTGAATATAGCCTGATAGATACATACCTGCCTGCGTTGCTTTTTGGCAGGAAATCATGTATAATATCGAAATGTAATAATCTGGAATAGATTTTGAACAAGTTGCTGTGAACGGAGTGAACAGTAACGATTTCATCAGACACAGTATAAAATCAGGAGGAATAAATTACATGCGAGTCGATACGGATGACTTTGCCCGACCTTGTGGGTGCGGGAAGAATCACCATGTAGAAGTAAAGGAAATTTTAATTGAAGAAGGAGCAGTAGAAAAGCTTGAAGAGGCAATGTCGGACGGCTTTCTTAAGAAATATATATCACCGCTTCTTATCTGTGATACTAATACATGCAAGGTGACAGAGGATATCATGGAGGATATTTATGACCGCTGTCAGGTGCTTGTACTGGATGCTGAGGATCTTCATGCGGATCAGCATGCAATTAAGATCGTGGAGAATAATATGGAAGAAGATATTGATCTGATCCTGGCAGTAGGAACAGGAACGATCCATGATATCAGTCGGTATATGGCTTTTCAGTACAAAATTCCCTTTATTTCCGTTCCAACGGCAGCAAGTGTGGATGGATTCACATCTACAGTTGCGGCAATGACCTGGAATGGACTCAAAAAGACAGTACAGTCGGTACCGCCTGTTGCTGTTTATGCTGATTCAAATATTTTTGCAGAGGCACCTAAGCGTCTGACTTCATCAGGCGTATCAGATCTTCTGGGAAAATATATCTGTCTTCTGGACTGGAAGATCGCCCATATGCTGACAGACGAATATATATGTGATGAAATCATTAAATTAGAGGAAAAAGCAATGAGGACGGTGCGCTCCTGCCTGGCAGATATTTCAGAAGGAGATAAAGAAAGCTGTGAGAAGCTGATGTATGCTCTGATCTTATCCGGTCTGGCAACCCAGATGGCCGGCAATTCCAGACCTGCTTCCTGTGCGGAACATCAGCTTTCTCATTTGTGGGAACTGGAAGTGCTCAATGGCCCTCTGGATGCACTTCACGGAGAAATGGTTTCTGTGGGAACGATGATCGTTCTCCGGGAATATAAACGCGTTGCAAGAGCCATCCGGGAGGGAAGATGCAGTGTCCGCACACAATGGGAAGATGACACGGAACTTCTTGAGAAGACTTTTGGAAGCAGAGGCTTTTTTGAGGGAATTGTTGAGGAAAATACACCGGAACCTCTTTTGAAGATCAGTCCGGCAAGGCTGGAGGCCTGTCTGGATGAAATTGCCGGTCTTATAGAGGAGCTTCCGGAGGAAGAAGAACTTGCTCGCATGATGGACAGAGCGGGATGTAAACGGAGTGTGTATGAAATCGGTCTGTCGGAGGAAATTATACCTCAGAGTCTGAAACTGGCTCCTTATGTAAGGCGGAGACTCAGTTTCTTAAGAATCTTACGGATGCTCAGAATAGAAGGAGAATGATCATGAGAGTTGGAATGGGATATGATGTACATAAGCTGACAGAAAACAGAGACCTGATCCTTGGAGGAGTCAAAATCCCCTGGGAAAAGGGACTTCTTGGACATTCTGACGCAGATGTACTGCTTCATGCAGTGATGGATGCCCTGCTTGGAGCAGCAGCACTTGGAGATATCGGGAAACATTTTCCGGATACAGATCCGAAATATAAGGGGATTTCCAGTGTGAAGCTTCTGATCCATGTTGCTGAACTTCTGAAAGAACATGGATATGAAATCGGAAATATTGATGCAACGATCATTGCACAGAAACCAAAGATGGCACCGCATATTCCGCAGATGCGTAAAAATATGGCCAATGCGCTTGGAATCCTGGAATCAAAGATCAATATTAAGGCAACTACAGAAGAAGGGCTTGGATTTACCGGGACAGGAGAGGGAATCTCTTCTCAGGCAATCTGCCTTCTCACGGATATACAGGATGCCCCTGTCACTAAATAATACTGGAGGAAAGAGACATGAGACTTTTTAATACAATGTCACGTAAAAAAGAAGAATTTGTACCGCTGGAAGAGGGAAAGGTGCGCATGTATGTGTGCGGACCTACGGTATATAATCTGATCCATATCGGAAATGCAAGACCGATGATCATTTTTGACACTGTTCGCCGTTATCTGGAATACAAAGGCTATGATGTCAATTATGTTTCAAATTTTACAGATGTAGATGACAAGATCATCAAGAAAGCAAATGAAGAAGGAGTAAGTCCGGAAGAGATTTCACAGCGTTATATTGCAGAGTGTAAGAAAGATATGGCAGGCATGAATGTGAAGCCAGCTACCACACATCCTCTTGCAACACAGGAAATCGATGGAATGATCGATATGATCCAGACCCTGATTGACAAAGGCTATGCATATCCTGTCGCTGATGGGACTGTATATTTCCGTGTAAAGAAATTCAAAGAATACGGCAAACTTTCTCATAAGAATCTTGATGATCTGCAGTCAGGTTTCCGTTCTCTGCAGGTATCCGGTGAGGATCAGAAGGAAGATTCGCTGGATTTTGTACTCTGGAAACCAAAAAAAGAAGGAGAGCCATACTGGAAATCTCCATGGTGTGACGGAAGACCGGGCTGGCATATTGAATGCTCTGTCATGTCAAAGAAATATCTTGGTGAGGAGATTGATATCCATGCAGGTGGAGAGGATCTTGTATTTCCACATCACGAGAATGAAATTGCACAGAGTGAATGCTGCAATGGAGTTCCTTTTGCAAAATATTGGATGCACAATGCATTTCTGAACATTGATAACCGTAAAATGTCAAAATCTCTTGGAAATTTCCGCACAGTTCGAGAAATCGGTGAGAAATATGATCTGCAGGTTCTCCGCTTTTTCATGCTGAACGCACACTACAGAAGCCCGCTCAATTTCAGTGCAGATCTGATGGAATCTTCCAGAAATGCTCTGGAGAGAATCACAGAAGCAGCAGCAAGACTTCGCGACCGCAAGGCAGCAGCTGCTGCTCAGGAAGCAGCAGAAGAAGAACGAAAGCTGATGCAGGAAGAGGAAGCTTTTGTGACCAAGTTCGAAGAAGCTATGGATGATGATTTTAATACAGCAGACGCACTGGCAGCAGTTTTTGAACTTGTTAAATTTGCGAATACCAATGTGCAGGAGGGAAGCTCAGCAGAATTTGCAGCATATACTCTGGAAGTGATGACCAAACTCTGTGATGTTCTCGGATTGACTCTTGAGAAAAAAGAAGAAATTCTTGATGAAGAAATTGAAAACCTGATCGCTGAACGTCAGAATGCAAGAAAAGCAAAAGACTTTGCCAGAGCAGATGAGATTCGAGGACTGCTTCTTGAAAAAGGTATCGAACTGAAGGATACTCGTGAGGGTGTAAAATGGAAACGAATCTGATGCAGCTTGAAGAACAGTTTCATTTAAAACAGCAGGATCTGCGGAGCTATTCTCCACTGACCTTGGCATATATCGGTGATGGGATTTATGAACTGATCATTCGCACGATTCTTGTAAAGAAGGGTAATTGTCCGGTTAATCAGCTTCACAAAAAGGCAAGTGCACTGGTAAAGGCCGCTTCACAGTCAGCGATCATGGAAGTGATCGAGGAGAAACTGACCCAGGAAGAACATGATATTTATCGCAGAGGCCGTAATGCACATTCACCTACCATGGCAAAGCATGCCACTATGGCAGATTACCGAAGAGCAACAGGGTTTGAGGCGTTGATGGGATATTTATATTTAAAAGAAGATTACACACGGATGATCGAACTGATCCGTATGGGAATCGGAGAGGACAGATTATGAGTGAACAGATTGAAGGCCGCAATGCGGTTCTGGAAGCCTTTCGTTCAGGCAAGTGCGTAGATAAACTTTTTATCCTGGATGGTTGTCAGGATGGACCGGTACGCACAATCGCGAGAGAAGCACGCAAAAAAGACACGATCATTAATTATGTATCGAAGGAAAGACTGGATCAGCTCAGCGAAACCAGAGCACACCAGGGAGTGATAGCCCAGGTTGCTGCATATGAGTACAGCACAGTGGAGGATATTCTTGAGAAGGCAGAAGAAAAGGGCGAACCGCCATTCCTGATCCTTCTGGACAATGTGGAAGACCCTCATAATCTTGGGGCGATCATCCGTACTGCAAATCTGGCGGGAGCACATGGTGTTATCATCCCGAAGAGAAGAGCTGTCGGTCTAACATCCATAGTTGCCAAAACATCAGCAGGGGCAATTAATTATACTCCGGTTGCCAAAGTAACGAATCTGGTACGTACTATGGAGGAACTCAAAGAAAAAGGAATCTGGTTTGTCTGTGCCGATATGGGCGGAGAAAGTATGTACCGTATGAATCTGACAGGACCGATCGGACTTGTGATCGGAAATGAGGGAGAGGGAGTCAGTCGTCTGGTGAAGGAAGCATGTGATTTTACTGCATCGATTCCGATGAAGGGGGATATCGATTCCCTGAATGCGTCTGTTGCAGCTGGCGTTCTTGCCTATGAGATCGTAAGACAGCGTCTTGCATCAGAAAGCAAATAAGAAATGGAGTTTCTTTATGTGCCGGTATGCGAAATGCACAGATGAAGAATTGATTGCCAGACTCAGGTCCGGTGAGGCAGAAATATCAGATTATCTGATGGAAAAATATAAAGGATTTGTTCGCAAGAAAGCAAGAACCATGTTTTTGATCGGTGGAGAAACGGATGATCTGATACAGGAGGGAATGATTGGACTTTTCAAGGCTGTCCAGAGTTATCAGCCAGATAAGGAAGCGTCATTTCAGACTTTTGCGGGGATGTGCATTGACAGACAGCTTTATAGTGCTGTCCAGAATTCAAACAGACAGAAGCATAAACCATTGAATTCCTATATTTCGCTTAGCGAAGAGCAGGAATCAAATGAACTGGAGGCTTCATGGTGGGAAAATCCCGAAAACATTATCATTGATCAGGAAAGTGTCAAGAATCTTGAACAGGAAATCCGCAGGGTACTAAGTCCGATGGAAAATCGCGTTTTGGAATATTATCTGAAGGGCTATGGTTATGTCCGGATTGCAGAAATGATGGGAAAAACACCGAAATCCATTGACAATGCATTGCAGAGGATACGAGGCAAGATTCGAAATTTTTCACTTTCCTTTTGGGATAAACAATAGTATAATTATTCTAATCTTTATGACAAAGAACAAACTGTGAACAGAGCGAACAGTAACAACAAACTGACTGAAAGCCAGAGAAATGAAAGGAGCAGAGTATTATGGCAAAATTAAACAAATATTGGGGATTTGTTGCAGTTGGAGCAGCTGCGGCCGTAGCTGCAGGAGCAGTGGCAGCACTGGTTTTGAAGAAAAAACCGCTCGATGATTTCGAAGACGATTTTGATGATGATTTCGAAGATGACTGCGAAGAAGAGAAAGAGCAGGAAGAAGACAAGAAAGAAACCAGCGAATCATTTAAAGCCTGGGAAGAAAACGAAGAGGCGGTTGATGAATCTGTCGAGAAAGAAGCGGAAGAAGCAGAGGCAGAGAAAGCAGTCGAAGATGAAATAAAAGAAGAGGTTCAGGAAACTGAGGAAACAGAAGAAACAACAGAAGAAGCAGAAACTCCTGAGACAGAAGCGTAATCGATAAATATGATAAAAAATACCCTGCCGGATTACCGGCAGGGTATTTTTGAGATTCAGGCTTTTGGAAGTCTGAATGAACTTTTGAGAGATACGATACGATTAAATACCGGTTCGCCTTCCTTAGAATCATGAATATCAGCACAGAAGAAACCGTTTCTTACAAACTGGAAGCTGTCATATCCTTTTGCTTCCATAAGTGCTGGTTCTACATAAGCAGTTACGGTGGTCAGGGAGTTTGGATTTACATTCAGAGAACCATCTTCCTTGTTGTAAACACCCTTTTCTTCATCTACGATATTTTCATAGAGACGAACAGTTGCCTTTCCTGCATTGGAGGCTTCTACCCAGTGGATAGTTCCCTTGACTTTACGTCCGTCCGGAGCGTTTCCTCCTTTGGTTTCCGGATCGTAGGTGCAGTGTACAACACGTACAGTGCCGTCATCGTCTGCCTCGAATCCTGTACAGGTAACGAAATAAGCGTTCATCAGACGAACCTCAGCATCTACAAAAAGCCTCTTATATTTACGCGGCGGATCGATCATGAAGTCATCACGCTCAATGTATAATTCTCTGCTGAATGGAATCTTACGAGTTCCAAGAGCCTCATTTTCCATATTGTTTGGAGCTTCCAGGTATTCTACCTGTCCTTCTGGATAGTTGTCGATCACAAGCTTGATCGGATCAAGAACTGCCATCATACGAGGACGTTTCAGCTTAAGATCCTCACGGATACAGTACTCCAGCATAGCGTAATCAACAGAACTGTTGGCTTTGGAAACACCGCAGAGATCAACAAACATTTTGATGGATTCCGGAGTAAAACCTCTTCTTCGAAGAGCAGCGATGGAAACAAGACGAGGATCATCCCAGCCGTCAACAATACCATCCTCGACAAGCTTTTTGATGTAACGCTTTCCGGTAACAACGTTTGTGAGGTATAATTTTGCAAATTCAATCTGTTTTGGTGGCTGAGGATATTCCAGCTCTCTTACAACCCAGTCATAAAGCGGTCTGTGGTCTTCGAATTCCAGTGTACAGATAGAATGTGTGATGCCCTCGATAGCATCCTCGATCGGGTGGGCAAAATCATACATTGGATAGATGCACCAGGTATCACCGGTTCTGTGATGTGTCATATGGGCAACTCGATAAATAACCGGGTCACGCATATTCATGTTAGGAGATGCCATATCGATTTTGGCACGGAGGACTTTTTCTCCGTCCTGATATTTGCCGTCTTTCATTTCTTCAAAAAGCTGAAGGTTCTCTTCGACGCTGCGGCTGCGGTATGGGCTTTCCTTGCCTGGTTCAGTAAGAGTACCACGGTATTCACGAATCTGATCAGCAGTCAGATCACAGACATAAGCCTTACCTTTCTTGATCAGTTTGATGGCAGCTTCATACATCTGTGGAAAATAATCAGATGCGAAGAAAAGTCTGTCCTCCCAGTCGGCACCAAGCCATTTGATGTCAGCTTTGATAGATTCTACAAATTCGCTTTTTTCCTTGGTAGGGTTGGTGTCGTCGAAACGCATATTAAATTTGCCGTTGTATTCTTTAGCAAGTCCATAGTTCAAAAGAATGGATTTAGCATGTCCGATATGGAGGTACCCGTTAGGTTCCGGTGGGAAACGGGTGTGTACGGTATCATATACACCTTCGGCCAGATCTTTGTCAATGATGTTCTCAATAAAATTTTTGGAAACAGTTTCGTTCTCCATCTCTGTCCCTCCTGAGTAATTCTGTTTGATCTTTTTTGATAGAAAAAAAACCCTTGAATCACTCAAGGGTTGAAAGCTGATGACGGGAATCGAACCCGTGACCTCCGCCTTACCAAGGCGACGCTCTACCGACTGAGCCACATCAGCAATTACTTCATAAAGCGGTTAACTGCCGCTCACAGTTGATAATATTAGCAGAAGTAGAGATTGTTGTCAACACTTTATTTTGACTTTTTTTAATCTTTTTTGGAAAAGAGTTTTTGCTATTTTGATAGTTGCCAGTTTGGTGGGGAGAGGGTATACTGAAACAGAAGAAAATGATATATAAGGAAGATATATACATGAAGAAAATCATACTTGCTTCGGCATCGCCAAGGAGAAGAGAACTTCTGGCAAATGTCGGTGTGATCTTTCAGGTATGCCCTGGAAACAGCGAAGAGAGGATCACAAAGGAAATACCGGAAGAAATCGTAGAGGAATTGTCATTACAGAAGGCAATGGCAGTTGCGTCAAAATTTGATATGGAAGATGGAACGATTATTCTGGGTGCAGATACGATAGTGTCTTTTGATGGGAAAATTCTTGGAAAACCCAGGAATGAAGAAGAAGCAGTCAATACACTGATGATGCTTCAGGGAAATACACATCAGGTCTACACTGGTGTGACCGTCATGGAACAGAGGGAGAATTCGTCCTGGAAGACGCTCACTTTTGCAGAATGCACAGATGTTTCTTTTTATCCTGTATCTGAAGAGGAGATTCGGGCATATGTGGCTACAGGGGAGCCAATGGACAAGGCTGGAAGTTATGGTATCCAGGGAGCATTTGGCGCATATGTAAGAGGCATCAGAGGTGACTATACAAATGTGGTAGGACTTCCGGTAGGAAGACTGTTTTACGAAGCAAAAGAACATGGAATAGAATTACGAGGATAGAATCATGATAAAGGCATGTATTTTTGATCTGGACGGCACTCTTGCCAATACACTGGACTCTATGGCATATGTTGCAAATGAGATCCTGAGAGATATGGGACTTAAAGAACAGCCGACAGAAAACTTTAAATATTACAGTGGCGAAGGGGCGGATATGCTTGTGCGCCGATGTCTCAGAGACGCCGGAGACCCTGAGCTTACTCGTTTTGAAGAATGCAGAGAACTTTACAGAAAGAAGTTTGATGAAGATCCCTTATATAAAGTGGTTCCGTATGAAGGAATTATGGAACTTCTGCATGCATTGAGAGCGGCAGGTGTGAAACTGGCAGTGTGTACCAATAAACCGCATATAGCAGCAGTTAAAGTCATTGACAAAATGTTTACAGGATGCTTTGATCTGGTGATCGGACAGAGTGACGCGATCCGCAGGAAACCGGCTCCGGACGGCCCTCTTAAAGCAGCAGCAGAATTTGATGCCTTACCGGAAGAATGCATGTATATCGGAGATACAAAAACAGATATGGAAACAGGTACAGCAGCTGGTATGCATACAATAGGTGCATTATGGGGGTTCAGAGACAGGGAAGAACTTGAAAGCAGCGGTGCTGAGATTGTGGCAGAGAAGCCTGAGAATTTACTGAAGATATACGAGGAACTAAATTATGATAAAACTGGTTGCAAGTGATCTGGATGGGACACTGCTTCTGAATGGAGCGCAGAGCCTTCCAGAGGAACTTTTTCCTTTAATAAAGAAATTAAAAGAACTTGGTATTTTATTTGTGGCAGCAAGTGGAAGGCAGTATGCAAATATGAAGCGTTTGTTTGAACCTGTGGCAGATGAGATGGCTTTTATCAGCGAAAACGGAGGCTTGGCTGTCCAGAATGAGAAGGTGCTCTACCAGGATAGTTTTCCACCGGCACTGGTAAAAGAACTTGTAGAAGTAATCTATGACAGAAAGGGAGCGGAATTCACCTGCTCCACGAAAGACTTCTATTATATCCGTCCAAAGACAGCGCATTACAGAGATTTAATGCTGAATGTGGTCAAAAACAACTGCAGAGATATCGAGAGCTTTGATGAGATCAAAGAGCCATGCATGAAAGTGGCCGTATATGAAAGAGAAGGAATTCAGGAAGAGTCTATCCGTTACTGGCGAGAACGCTTTGGAGATAAGTGTACAGTAGTGACATCGGGATTTGCCTGGGTAGATTTTGTTCCGTTTGAGACGAACAAAGCAAGAGGTCTTAAGGAGTATCAGAAGCGTTTTGGCATAAAACCAGAAGAGTGTGTTGTATTCGGTGATGAATATAATGATATAGCAATGCTGGAATCGGTACCGTACAGCTTTGCCATGGCTCATGCGAAGCCAGGTGTCAAGAGGGCGGCTGCCTATCAGACAGAACGAGTAGAGCTGATCCTGGAGAAACTGATCCGGGCAGGAGGAAATATGGAGGAGGTATTGAGAGAATGTATACAAAAGAAAGCATAGAAACATTTCTGCAAAATCAGGGACGGCTTTTTGATGAAGAAGTCGCAGCTTCTTATGAAGAGGCAGAGGAATTTCTGGAAGATTGTATGGCAATGGAATTAAAAACATTAAAGGAAGTTCGTGCGTATTTTGATGAGTCAGGGGCGGATATAAGCGGAATGACAGACGAGGAACTGGAAGATGCAAGTGAGGTGTTTAGGCTTCCTTCAGGTGGATATCTTGTAGTAGAAGGATAGAATGAAACTCTGAGACAGTTCCATGAAGAATAAAGAACAGACAAGAAAAAGAACTCCATTCATTTGGCGAAAGAAAGCCTTAAAGAATGGAGTTCTTTTGTGCTTTATGTAAAATAGAGATTACATGATATTGTTGTATCATGCTATAATGACGATACAGGAAGAGAAAAACACAGTAATATTGCGTGCGTGGCATGAGTGAGTTATGATGAAAAATATAATCCAAAAGGAGGAAGATTATGAGCAGAAGGAGATTTCTTGCGATTATTATGTCTGTGTTTATGATATTATCGCTGCTTCCGGCGACAGTATTTGCAGAGACATCCAAGGCACTGGACGGACAGTTAAAAATCCAGGGTCTGGCAGCAGCAGGAACCGTACTGAGTGCTGATTTGAAGGGGATAAAAACAGAGGGAGTAACAGAGGACAGTGTCAGTTATGAATGGTTCCGTAAGACACCAGAGGATGAGAAAAAAGAACAGCAGGGTGAAAAACCGGAACTGAAACAGCTTGGTAAAGAAAAGACATATACAATAGTAAAAGACGATGTGGATTCAAAGATTGTTCTTACGATTACCGGACTGGAAGACAAGGGATTCAGTGGCAGCCTGACGGCAACTACGGCAACTGTCGCAGAAACGGTAGAAGCGGCAGAACAGAATCAGACGAAGACAGAATTGAATACTGAGGATATGGGGGAGAATGAGTCCCAGGATGCAAACGCATCCGAGGAAACATCAGAAGAAACACTGGAAATCCCTGAAGCAAAGGAAGAGGATGAAGCGGGATCCGAATCTGTGGATGGAATTCCGGCAGCAACGGAAGATACAGAGACATCACAGCCGGAACAGTATGAACAAAATACAGAAGAAGAGCCAAGTTTAAATGAATATCAGGAGGAACTTTATCCAGAGGAAAGCAACGAAAGTTCAGAAGATGTAGAAAATGCGGCAGATAATGAACAGACTTCCGGTGATGCAGGAAGTTCTTCTGTGGAGGGAATCCCGGCAGCAACGGAAGATGGAACCTATGGAGAGGGAGATTCCATTCCGGAAGATACAGACGAGAAAGCCTATCAGGCAGAAGCAGAAGTCGGAGATGGAAGCAGTGATGTTCTGAACTTTGGAAATGTTGTTCCGGGGCAGGAGGATGAACTGGCACAGTATATTACGATCAAGAACACAGGAACAGAAACACTGAATTTTGTGGGAATCAGTCCGGAACATTTTGCAGTACAGGATATTACAGAACCATTGGAGGCCGGACAGAGTGTGCAGGTATGGATTGCACCGAGAGTAGGAACACAGTCTGGTACTTACGATGATACAATCACCTATCAGACAGAGGAGGGGGCAGAAGCCTCTTTTCAAGCACAGATGACCATCACAGAAGAGGGGGCAGAAAACACACCGACACAGGCACCGGAGAACACACCAACGCCGGAACCGACACAGATACCGGAAGATACACCGACGCCGGAACCGACACAGGTACCGGAAGACACACCGACGCCGGAACCGACACAGATACCGGAAGACACACCGACGCCGGAACCAACACAGGTACCCCTGGAGAGTAAGGTTCGTTCTGATATGGCTGAAGCGGATTTTGGAAGCGTGGTAGAGGGTTATACAGAGGCACCGCAGGCAAAGACCGCAACGTTGACGAATGAAGGTAATGCAGATGCAGTTCTGTCAGATGTTTTTAGTGATCAGGGGGAAATTCGATATTTTGATGTTTCCTTATCATCGCAGCAGATATCTGCAAATGGCGGTATAGCTGCATTCTCAGTACGTCCGAAGAATAACCTGTCAGCAGGTACTTATACAGAGTCGTTTACAATCACAGATACCACTTCCGGACAGAATATTGTGCTCACAGCATCTGTCACGGTTGATACAGCAAAGCACAGTCTTGGAATTTCAACAGATACACTTGATTTTGCAAGTGCCAAAAAGGGGTACAACGGAATTGGCGGACAGCAGGTCACAGTGACGAATAATGGCAATGTGACGGAAACGCTCATTCAGCCGACTGCAAAATATTTTACAGTAACAGCCTCTTCTGCACTGACTATCCAGCCAGGGGAAACAGCAGTATTTACAGTAACACCAACATCTGGCCTTGATGTGAACAGTTATCAGGAAACGATAAAAATTTCTTCAGAGGCGACAGAAACTGCTTTCGATGCATATTTTCAGGTACTTAAAGGAACAGTTTCTCTTACAAAGATCCAGAATCCATCAGATATCAGTGGAATTGCAAACGGTACAGCAAAAGACGCACAGAAATTGCAGCTGCCTTCCGTTGTAGTAATTGAAACCACTGGAGGAAAGGCAAAGGCGAAGGTTGCCTGGGATGTTCAGAACTGTTCCTATAAGGTTTCTGATACAGCAGCACAGAGTTTTACAGTGAAAGGAGCAGTGACACTTCCAGATGGAGTGGACAATGATAATAAGGTGGAACTGGCGGCTTATGTCAAAGTCAATGTAGAAGCCTATGCACCTAAGAAAGCTTCAGCAGATGACAACAAGATCACAGGAATTGAGCATAATGGCGTTTATACAACACAGTCCAAAATATCTTTTACAGCAGTGGGAGCAGGAATGGATAACAGCTCACCTAAGAAGGGGGATATCCGTTATATTCCGCTGAACTGGACTGTTATTAATACAAATACATGGGACGAAGCACCGTATACCGCCTGCTTTGGATTAGCCAAAAGCGGAGATTATACATTGAAGGTTGTTTTTCAGCAGCAGCAGTATAATGGAGAAAGCTGGAAAAATACGGATGCACAGGATACCAAACAGGTGGCATTCAGTATTACCAAAGCAAAGGTTACTGCACCGGGAACAAATGTAACGCCGACTGCAAATCAGAAAAAATCAGTGCGGACAAATGATGCTACAGTGATTCTGCCCTTTGTCATTGTATTACTCATTGCAGTTGGAGCAATCTGCGGTATAATCTATTATAAAAAGAAAAAGAAATAAGAAACGATATAAATACTGATTTGTTAGCACTCATTTTAAATGAGTGCTAATTTTTTCTTGACTTTTATAAAAAATGGTATTAGTATATATAAAAATGAAATCAAAAGAAACAAAGGAGCGTGTTTTTTATGGCAGCAAAACATGGAAATTTGTCAATCAACAGTGAAAATATTTTTCCTATAATAAAAAAGTGGCTGTATTCAGACCATGATATTTTTGTAAGAGAACTGGTGTCCAACGGATGCGACGCGATCACCAAACTTAAGAAGCTGGAAGTAATGGGAGAGTATACATTCCCGGATGATTATAAGCCAGCAGTACAGGTAGTGGTGGATCCAGATGCCAAAACCCTGAAATTCATTGATAATGGTATCGGTATGACAGGTGATGAAGTGGAGGAATATATCACACAGATCGCTTTTTCCGGTGCAACAGAGTTTCTTGAGAAATATAAGGACAAAACTACAGATGATCAGATGATCGGACACTTTGGACTGGGATTCTATTCTGCATTTATGGTTGCAGATGAAGTGCATATTGATACACTTTCTTACAAGGATGGAGCAACAGCTGTACACTGGACCTGTGATGGCGGAACAGAGTACGATATGCAGGATGGTGACAGAACAGTACCAGGAACAGAAATTACTTTATTCCTGAATGAAGAAAGCCTGGAGTTCTGTAATGAATATCGTATGCGCGAAGTGATTGAGAAATACTGTTCTTTCATGCCGGTAAATATTTATCTCTCCAAGGCAAATGCAGAACAGGAATATGAGACGATCGATGAATCAGAACTTCGTGATGATGATGTGGTTGTAGAGCATATTCATGAAGAAGCCAAAACCGAAGAGAAAGAAAATGAAAACGGTGAGAAGGAAGTTGTAGAAGTTTCTCCTGCAAAGGATAAGGTTAAGATCAATAAGCGTCCGGTATCTTTAAGCGATCCTAATCCATTGTGGATGAGACATCCGAATGAATGCACAGATGAGGATTACAAGGAATTCTATCGTAAAGTATTTATGGATTACAAGGAGCCTCTGTTCTGGATTCATCTGAATATGGATTATCCATTTAATCTGAAAGGTATCCTGTACTTCCCGAAGATCAACACAGAGTATGACTCCATTGAGGGAACCATCAAGCTGTATAACAATCAGGTATTTATTGCGGATAACATCAAGGAGGTAATTCCGGAATTCCTGCTCCTTCTTAAAGGTGTGATCGATTGCCCGGATCTTCCACTGAACGTATCCAGAAGTGCTCTGCAGAATGATGGATTTGTCCAGAAAATTTCAGAGTATATTTCCAAAAAAGTTGCCGACAAGCTGACAGGTATGTGCAAGACTGACCGGGAATCCTATGAGAAATACTGGGATGACATCAGTCCGTTTATCAAATTCGGCTGCATCAAAGATGGTAAGTTTGCAGAAAAACTGCATGACTATATTCTGTTCAAGGACCTCGACAATAAATATATGACTCTGAAAGACTGTATTGAACAGAATAAAAAAGAAGAGCCAGAAGAAACTGCCGAAGCAAAAGATACAGAGACAGAGAAAACTGATGAGGATAAAGAACCGGAAAAGACCACTATTTTCTATGTGACAGATCCGGTGCAGCAGAGCCAGTACATCAATATGTTTAAGGAGGCAGGAAAGAATGCTGTGATCCTGTCACACAATATTGATACTGCATTTATCTCACATCTTGAGCAGAAAGATCAGACCATTCAGTTTAAGAGAATTGATGCTGATCTTACAGAAGAACTCAAAGGTGACGGAGCAGCAGATGAAGAGACTGCCAAGACCCTGACAGAACTGTTTCGTAAGAGCCTGAACAAGGATAAACTGGAAGTTAAGGTGGAGAACCTTAAGAATGAATCCGTAGCAGCAATGATGACACTTTCTGAGGAAAGCCGTCGTATGCAGGATATGATGAAAATGTATAATATGTATGGAATGGATCCATCTATGTTTGGTGGACAGGAAACACTCGTACTGAATGCAAATCATCCTCTGGTGCAGTTCCTTGGCAAGAATCAGGAATCTGAGCATGCAGCAGTGATCTGTGAACAGCTGTATGATCTGGCTATGCTCAGTCATAAACAACTTTCACCGGATGAAATGACAAAATTTGTTAAGAGAAGCAATGAGATTCTGATGATGATTGCAAAATAAGAGCGTCACGGAGATTAAGTGAGGATATTTACAGGATTCCCGGATATGGAAAATAATAAAATCCATATTCGGGAATCTTTTTGCTTTATATGATTGACAAATGGTGTAAAAATTTTTATTCTATTTCTGTGTGGTGATATTGTTTTGTCGAAAAATCGAGATATTTTTCCGGAAATGTATTCTTTTATCGAGGAAGGACTATTTTGCTAGGAAAACAGAAAAGAAGCAAAATATGTCGTATAATATTGAAAATGAAAAGCGGAGGGAAAAGGTATGAGAAACGTATATCGATTGATACGGCAATTAGGTGTAACTTCCAAATATAAGGGATACTATTATGTCGCGGAAGCTGTAAGGATGTTTATGGAGATTCAGGATCATCCCATTAAAATTACAAAAGACATATATCCATCTCTGGCAAAACAGTTCAAGTCGACCTCAGTAAATGTAGAACATGATATCAGAACGGTAATCAATGTCTGTTGGGAATCAAATAAAGAAGCTATGGATGAGATTGCGGGTTATCCGCTGCGATATAAGCCGACAAACAGCGAATTTATTGATATGATGGCATACTATCTGGCCCAGATCGAAATAGAAACGACAGACTCTGACAGGATGCCCTATTTAGATTACAGTATGGTAAAATCAATCTGATGATACCTGAAAAAATCTAATACAGCGTTATCCCATGTGGTTTCAGATGTTTTATCAAGGGTAAAGACCTGAGAAAAAATGCCGGTTGTGCAAAGAAGTTCATTATTTTTGAACTGAATATTTAAAAACAGATCTGATAGTTCGCTGTCGGAAAAAGAAAAAATATTATTTGCAGGCAGGATATTTATCTGAGACGGAGAAAGGCGCATGATAAATTTAAACTGAAGAGGAGGAAGCTTCCCGCGGATAATGGAGTAGCAGTATGCTTTTACATCACCCCAGGAAGAATAGATGATCTTGTCCGCGGATAATTGCTGTTCAGTATCTGTATCAAAAAAATCCATATGCAGTTTTCCGTCTATATGAAACTGATTAAAGGTTGTAATAGATGCCTCGACAAGTGAAAAAACATGAAAGGCATCTCCGATCAGTAACTTGTGCATAAAAGTTTTGGTGGTGTTGATTTTGAGTGCAAGCATTTAAAATCTCCTTCATATTTGCTGTTTCTTCTATTATAGAACAGAACCGAAAAAAAGAATATAGTTTTTACAAAAACTCTTTTCAAACAATGGTCTATATGTTAATATAGATGTGGTATTCGAAACTACATATTACGGGAAAGAGGACGATATAATTGAGCTATAAGATTATTATAGATAGTTGCGGTGAATTGTTAGACGAATGGAAGAAAGACGAACATTTTGAATCAGTAGCGCTTACTTTGAACGTGGGTGGAGAGAATATTATAGATGATGAGACTTTTGATCAGGCTGATTTTCTGAAGAAGGTGGCTGCTTCTCCGGAGTGCCCGAAATCAGCATGCCCCTCTCCGGAACGATATATGAAGGCGTTTGACTGTGACGCAGATCATATTTATGCAGTAACGCTTTCGGCAGAACTTAGTGGATCTTATAACAGTGCTGTGCTGGGAAGAAATCTTCTCGAGGAAGAAAAGCCGGGCAGAAAGATCCATATTTTTAATTCGAAATCGGCATCTATAGGGCAGACATTGATTGGAATGAAAATCCAGGAATGCGAGGAAGCGGGATATTCCTTTGAGAAAGTAATCGAAACAGTTGATGAATATATTGCCGGACAGCATACGTTTTTTGTTCTTGATAATCTGGAGACTCTTCGTAAGAACGGACGCCTGAGTAAAGTGAAGGCTCTTGTTGCAAGTGCATTAAAGATCAAACCGGTTATGGGCTCTACAGATGAGGGGAATATCTGCCAGCTGGATCAGGCACGTGGCATTAACAAAGCACTGGTAAAAATGGCAGGACAGATTGCAGAGAAGACACAGAACAGTGAAGAGAAAGTACTTGCAATTTCACATTGCAACTGTCATGAGAGAGCAATACTTCTGAAGAATGCACTTCAGGAAAAAATGCCGCTTAAGAATATTGTGGTTCTTGATACTGCCGGAGTGAGCAGTATGTATGCAAACGACGGTGGCGTGATCGTTGCGGTATAGGCCAGAAAGGTACTTCACTTTTGTACTTCTCTGTGATATAATGCAAGAAGTATGAGCTTATATGCAGCAAAGGAGATTCGCAGATGAGTCAGAAAAAAGTAGACAGTTATAAAGCTGGCAAGAATAATCGCAGCAGAACAGCCAAAAAGGAAAAACTGATCGACAGATTAGAGATTCTTGCGTGGGTAATGATTTGTGTTGCCATGGTTGCATGGATCGGATATTCCGCCTATGCAAAAGTAACTGCAAAGGAAGCTTCTATCGTGAAGGAAACCGTTGTAGATACCAGTGCGATTGATAATTATGTATCCGGGCTTTCTGCCGATACACAATAAGCTAAGCTAAATAAGTGAGAATAATAAAAACCCCCGGCTGTTTCAGCCAGGGGTTTTTATTTAATGGTTTATGAAACCTGAAGTATCGGATGTTAATTATAATTTTGTAACGTTAGCAGCCTGCATTCCGCGAGCGCCTTCTGTTAAATCATAAGTTACTGCCTGTCCTTCGTCTAAGGATTTGAATCCTTCGCCATTGATTGCAGAGAAGTGTACGAATACGTCAGCTCCATCCTCTCCTGTGATGAAACCATAGCCTTTTTCTGCGTTGAACCATTTTACAGTTCCCTTGTTCATGATGTTACCTCCATAAAAAATAAAAAGTTAAAAGCCCATCTGACGACAAAAATCACCAGATTTTACAGACTATATTAATAATATATAATCTCTAAAAACTAGTGATTTTACATTAAGAATCTATCGGTCTATGCCATGAATTATATATCCCGTGGATAAAATTGTCAAGGTTATTTAAAAAAGACTTTATTAAATCAAATATTTCGTGTATGATGTTATTGATAATGTAATTGTGCAGAGAGAAATAATTACCAAAAATTTTAGCAGGAGGCCGTTATGATTAACAAACTTATTGAGAAAATCCGTAAAACAAATGCACCGATCGTTGTAGGACTGGATCCTATGCTGAACTATATTCCGAAGCATATCCAGGAAAAGGCATTTGCGGAGTTTGGAGAGACACTGGAAGGTGCAGCAGAGGCAATCTGGCAGTTCAACAAGGGCATCGTTGATGCAACTTATGATCTGATTCCGGCAGTGAAACCACAGATCGCCATGTATGAACAGTTTGGGATTCCAGGACTTCAGGCATACAAAAAGACCATAGATTACTGTAAATCCAAAGACCTTGTAGTAATGGGCGATATTAAGAGAGGCGATATCGGTTCTACATCAGCAGCATATGCAGTCGGACATCTTGGACATGTTCAGGTGGGTTCCAAGAAGTATGCCGCATTTGATGAGGATTTTGCAACAGTCAATCCATATTTTGGAATTGATGGTGTAAAACCTTTTATCGATGTCTGCAAGGAAGAAAATAAAGGACTTTTTATCCTTGTAAAAACATCCAATCCTTCCAGTGGTGAATTCCAGGATCGTATGATCGAGGGCAGACCGCTTTATGAGTGGGTAGGCGAGAAGGTTGCACAGTGGGGCGAAGATCACATGGGCAAGGAATACAGCTATATTGGAGCAGTTGTCGGAGCTACTTATCCGGAAATGGGCAAAGTTCTTCGTGAACTGATGCCGAAAACCTTTATCCTGGTACCGGGATATGGTGCACAGGGTGGTAAAGGTGCAGATCTTGTTCATTTCTTCAATGAAGACGGACTTGGCGCAATCGTAAACTCTTCCAGAGGTATTATTGCAGCATACAAGCAGGAAGCATATGCATCATTCGGTGAACTGAACTATGCGGATGCATCACGTAAAGCAGTAGAAGCAATGATCGAGGATATCAGCGGTGCACTTAATAACCGCTAAGATGATTTTGGAGGGAAACAGATGAGCACAAAGACAAAAGAAAGTCTCAGGATCGTGAGCCAGGAGGAGATTGGTAAGGGAATCTTCAGTATGTGGCTTCAGGCTGATCGTATGGCAGAAGCTGCCAGACCGGGACAGTTTTTATCTTTATATACAAGAAACGGAAGCAAACTGCTTCCGCGTCCGATCAGCATCTGTGAGATAGACAGAGAAAATGGAAGAATCCGCCTTGTATATCGAGTTACAGGCAAAAATACAGGAACAGAAGAATTTTCCAGACTTCATCCGGGAATTACCGTTGAGGCAATGGGACCTCTTGGAAATGGTTTCCCGCTTGAAGAAGCCGAAGGAAAGAAGGTATTTCTGATCGGTGGCGGAATTGGTATTCCGCCGATGCTTCAGACTGCCAAAGAGCTTAAGGCAGAGAAAACAGCGGTTCTCGGATACAGAGATGAGCTTTTCCTGAATGAAGAATTTGCAGAGTATGCAGATGTTTATGTTGCAACAGAAGATGGAAGTGCAGGAACGAAGGGAAATGTTCTGAATGCGATCAAAGAGAAATCACTGGAGGCAGATGTGATCTTTGCCTGCGGTCCGACCCCGATGCTCCGTGCACTTAAGGAATATGCGGCAGAAAAAAATATTACCTGCTGGATTTCTATGGAAGAGCGTATGGCGTGCGGCGTTGGTGCCTGTCTTGCCTGCGTCTGCAAATCAAAAGAAATCGATGCACACTCCCAGGTGCACAATAAACGTGTCTGCAAAGACGGACCGGTATTCTTGAGTACGGAGGTAGAGTTATGATAAAAACAGGTGTGACTCTTGCCGGAGTTGAATTAAAAAATCCTGTTATGACGGCTTCCGGAACTTTTGGCTCCGGAGCAGAGTACAGTGAATTTGTAGATCTGAATCGTCTCGGTGCAGTGGTAACTAAGGGCGTGGCCAATGTGCCATGGCCGGGAAATCCGACACCGCGTGTTACAGAGACCGCGAGCGGTATGCTCAATGCAATCGGACTTCAGAATCCGGGGATTGATCTCTTTTGCAAGAGAGATATTCCGTTCCTGAAACAATATGATACCAAAATCGTTGTTAATGTCTGCGGAAAGAGTACAGAGGATTACTGTGAGGTTGTAGAGCGGCTGGCAGATGAGCCGGTAGATCTTCTTGAAATCAATGTTTCCTGTCCGAATGTGAAGGAAGGTGGAATTGCCTTTGGACAGAATCCTAAGGCACTGGAAGCAATCACAAAAGAAGTTAAGAAATATGCAAAACAGCCGATTATCATGAAACTCAGTCCGAATGTAACAGATATCACAGAGATGGCGAGAGCAGCAGAGGCTGGCGGAGCAGATATTCTGTCCCTGATCAATACTCTGACAGGAATGAAGATTGATATTTACAGAAGAGCGTTTGCTCTGGCAAATAAGACCGGAGGAATGTCAGGACCGGCAGTGAAGCCGGTGGCAGTCCGCATGGTTTATCAGGTTGCACAGGCAGTTTCCCTTCCAATCATTGGAATGGGAGGAATCGCAACTGCAGAGGATGCACTGGAATTTATCATGGCAGGTGCGACAGCAGTATCTGTAGGAACAGCGAATTTCTTTAATCCGTATGCAACCGTGGAGATTGCAGAGGGAATTGAGAACTTTATGAGAGAACAGCATGTGGAAGATATCCATGAGCTGATCGGAGCAGTAAAATAAAAGCATGAAATGTTAGAACCACAAAATGGCAGGAAAGAGCAGAGTGCTTTTTCCTGCTTTTTGTGAAAGGGGAGTAAAATGGAAAAAAATCGAACAAATGATATGACAGTTGGCAGTCCTGTAAAACTGATCATACAATTTATGATTCCGATGTTTCTGGGAAATATTTTTCAGCAGTTTTATAACATTGTGGATTCTATTGTTGCGGGACAGTTTATTGGTGTGGATGCACTTGCTGCAATTGGAAGTACAGGATCGCTGATGTTTTTTGTGACAGGATGGCTAAATGGATTAAGCAGTGGATTTGCGATTATCGTGGCACAGATGTTTGGTGCGAAAAGATACGATGATATGAGACATTTTGTGGCAATGTCCATCTATCTGATGTTTGGATTTGCAACGGCAATGACGGCTGGATTTCTGGTATTCAATGTCCCGATTCTGAGATTGATGAATTCTCCAGCAGATCTGATGGGGGATGTGGCCGGCTATATGGGGATTATTTATGCCGGACTTCTGGTAACAGCGGCATATAATACGCTGGCTGCCTTTTTGCGGGCACTGGGAGATTCCAAATCACCGTTATATTTTCTTATCATCTCGGCAGGAATCAATGTTGTTCTTGATATTGTTCTGATCCGCTTTGTGGGAATGGGAGTAGAAGGATGTGCATATGCGACTGTCATTGCACAGGGTGTGTCTGCGGTATGCTGCCTGATCTATATTAAGAAAAAATATCCGATCCTCCATCTGGAAAAGAAAAATTTTGAGTTTCGGAAAGGCAGCATGAGTAAATTGCTGATCCTTGGAATCCCGATGGGACTTCAGTTTTCTATTACAGCGATCGGAACTATCATAGTTCAGAGTGCGGTGAATATTTATGGTGCCACTTATATGGCAGGATTCTCGGCGGCAGGAAAGATTCAGAATGTGATAGGCATGGTGGCTGTTTCTATGGGGGCAACCATTGCGACCTATGTTGGCCAGAATCGTGGTGCAGGACGTATGGACAGGGTAAAACAGGGTGTGAATTATTCCTGTATCATGCTCTGGATCTGGAGTGTACTTGAGATGGTAATCGTATATTTCGGAGGAAAATATTTTACCTATCTGTTTATTGATCCGTCTGAGACGGACGTTGTGCATGTGTCCGTAACTTATTTCCGTACAGTGTTCTGGGCCTATCCGTTTTTGAGTACGATTTTTGTATTTCGAAATGCACTGCAGGGTATGGGATATGGACTTGTACCGATGCTGGGAGGCGTCTTTGAGCTTTTAGCAAGAACATTGATCGTAGTGCTTGTCGCCGGAAAGACAAGCTTTGCAGGTGTCTGTCTTGCCGATCCGATGGCATGGATCGCGGCACTGATTCCATTGATCCCGTATTATTTTTATATTATGAAGAAATACAATCTTCGAACGACGTAGATACGGTATTGTGTGGACAAAACAGGAGTTTTATGTGACAATGATATTATCATAGTATTTGGAAAGGGGGGAAGCGATGAAGAAAACAGGGAGACAGTTTCTGGTGTTTCTGGCCTTGCTTGTGCTTTTTGCACAGGTGCCGTGTATGAATCAGAGAGTTTCTGCTGCAGCAAAGACAACGACAGAGAAGAAAACGACGGTAAAAACAACCAAAAAGAAAAATGGTCTTTACAAAGAAGGAAATGGTAAGTTCTGCTATTATCAGAATAACAAAAGAATAAAAAATACATGGAAAACCATAAAAGGCGGGAAATATTATTTTGACAAAAATGGGTATGCACTTATTGGCTCTTCCAAAGTTGGCAGAACATTGTATCTGTTTAAGGCAGATGGGAAATTATACAAAAGAAACAGAAATGGCTTTGTAAAAGTTCTGGGTAATACTTATTATGTGCTTAAGAGCGGAGAGCTGCGAACCGGCTGGAGCGGATGCTATGGAACCAGAAATTTCAGAACTCCGTATAAGTAACTAAGAAAAGTGAGATTTGATTAAATAGTAAAGGGAGGCACGGACTATGAAAGGTAAAAAAACAGTTATATTTTTTTTGTTGGCAATATGTATCTGTCTTTTTCCGGCAAGGAATGCCGAGGCAGCTGTGAAATACAAAAACTGTTTTGTGAAAGCACAGAATGGAAATCTCAGTTATTATAATGCAAAAGGCAAGAAAGCAAAGGGCATTGTGACCGTAAAAGGGAAAAAATATTATTTCGATTCCAAAGGAGTTCTCCGTACAGGCTGGCGAAAGATCAATAAGAAATATTATTTTTTCAGACAGTATAATACCAGAGCAGGATACATGGTGACTTCTTCAAAAGTTAATGGAATCCGGATCAGGAAAAACGGAAGTGCAGTCTATAACAAAACTCAGCTTGCAAAGCTGAATCTTATGGTCAAGGCAAGTCAGACTGTGGACAGAGTTACGAACAACAGAATGACAAGAGAACAGAAACTGAAAGCCTGCTTCAGATATATTGTAAGCTGCAATTACGGAGATGGCGGAGATTTTGTCGGAGGTTCAAACTGGGATGTATATTATGGAAGCCGGGTACTCAGCAGAAGAAGAGGCGATTGTTTTGGGTTTGGCTGTGCAGTTGCCTATCTGGCTGATGCAGTAGGGTATACATCATATGCGGTTTCATCAGGAGGACATGGCTGGGCAGAGGTAAACGGAAAAGTCTATGATGCAAACTGGGCAAAGGTGACCGGCAAAATTGACGGGTATTGTGGTATGAGCTATGATCTCAGCGGCAGAGGCGGACGTCCAAACTATAAACCAAACAGAGCATATGTGAAACGCATCTGATATGAAAGAGAGTTTGTTATTTGAATTAAAATATGCTAAAATAACAGTTAGCTAACGAAAGATTAATACAGTTGATATGGAGGAATGAAAAATGGAAGCATATAAGCAGGAATTTATTGAATTTATGGTAGACAGTAATGTACTGAAATTTGGAGAGTTTACACTTAAGAGCGGAAGAAAGTCTCCGTTTTTTATGAATGCAGGTGCATATGTGACAGGTTCCCAGCTTAAGAAACTTGGAGAATATTACGCAAAAGCAATCCACGACAAATATGGTGATGATTTTGACGTGTTATTTGGACCGGCATATAAGGGAATTCCGCTTAGTGTAGTGACAGCAATCGCATTCAGTGAATTATACGGAAAAGAAATCCGTTACTGCTCAGACCGAAAAGAAGAAAAAGATCACGGTGCAGATAAGGGAAGTTTTCTTGGAAGCAATTTAAAGGACGGAGATCGTGTTGTTATGATCGAAGACGTAACAACCTCCGGTAAATCCATGGAAGAAACAGTTCCGAAGGTAAGAGGTGCGGCAGATGTAGAGATTGTCGGCCTTATGGTATCTCTTGACCGTATGGAAGTTGGAAAGGGCGGCGTTAAATGTGCCCTTGAAGAGGTTCATGATCTGTACGGATTTGAAACAAACGCCATCGTAACGATGGAAGAGGTTATTGAACATCTTTATAACAGGGAATACAAGGGAAAGGTCATTATTGACGATGAGCTTAAAGCTTCAATTGATGCATATTATGCTCAGTACGGTGCAAAATAAAACACCTTTCGGCGAAAGAATGTTCAGGAGGAATGAAGTTGAACGAAAAAATCTATAAAACGATGTCAAGAACAGGAGCATGCAGTGTCGCAGTGGGAGTTGTTACTCTTGTTATCGGAGCAGCTGCGGGAATTCTGATGATCGTCAGCGGTGCACGCCTTCTCAAAAGAAAAGGTGACATTTTGATATAGTAATTGGAGGCAGCACAAGGTTGGGATAGTATAGTATGTCAAGAAACAGTGCAAAACGCAGGATTAAACATCTGGGAACTATGCTGTTTGTATTATATGTTCTGCTGCTGATCTATTTCCTTTTCTTTTCGGAAGAATATGGACGGGTCGCAGCAGAAGAACGAGAGTACAGATACAATCTGATCCCATTTATAGAGATCAGAAGATTCTGGATTTACAGAGAGCAGTTAGGGGTGTTTGCGGTTGTTACAAATCTGCTGGGAAATGTGATTGGATTTATTCCCTACGGATTTATTCTTCCGGTCATAGCAAGGAAATGCCGCAGCGGATTTTTTATAATTTTATCAGGATTTGGTATCAGCCTTCTCGTAGAAACAATCCAGCTTATTACGAAGGTAGGATGTTTTGACGTAGATGATCTGATCCTGAATACTTTGGGAGCGGCACTGGGATATCTGGCTTTTGCCGTTTGTAATTATCTGAGGAGAAAATGTTATGGCAAGAAGATATAGATATGCGATCATAAAGAAAAAAGAACCAGGTAAAGGGAAGCTGTCAGTGGGACTGGCGATTGCTTCCCTCCTTCTGTTTGTGGCGGCAGTAACCGCAGCTTATATGCTGGGAGGAAAATTCGGGTTCATCATAGGTGGAGTCTGCCTGTTTGCAGCATTGCTTTCTGCTTATGGGTTTGTGATGGGACTTATGAGCTTTTCTGATGAAGAGTGTATGCATCGGACCAGTGTTGTGGGTTCAATCCTGAATGGAGTGATCACAGTAGGCTGGCTGGTCTTTTTTTTGATGGGAGTATAAGAAATGGAACGATTACAGAAACAGATGGAATTTATTGTTGAGGTAGACAAAGTAAAGCAGATCATCCGCCAGACATATCTGGCAGATGCAAGCCGTAAGGAAGATGATGCGGAACATTCCTGGCATCTGGCACTGATGGCGGTTCTCCTCAAAGAATATTCTAATGAAGAGGTTGATCTGGCGAAGGTTGTACCGATGGTGCTGATTCATGATCTGGTTGAGATTGACGCTGGTGATACCTACGCATATGATGATGCGGGAGCTGAAACAAAAGAGGATCGGGAGACGAAAGCGGCGGATCGTATTTTTGGCCTCCTTCCAGCTGATCAGGGGAAATATTTCCGTGAACTCTGGAATGAGTTTGAGGCATATGAGACTGCAGAAGCCAAATTTGCTCATGTGCTGGATAATTGTCAGCCGCTTCTTCTGAATGATGCTTCCAATGGCAGAAGCTGGGCGGAACATGGCGTCCGTAAAAGCCAGATATACAGACGAAATGAGCATACATCAGAGGGATCTGTGGAAATCTGGAAATATATGCAGAAACTGATCGATAAACATGTGGAGCTTGGGCATGTTATCGACGAATAAAGTTATAACGGAAAGGAAGAATGTTTTGGACGAATTGTTGATGGAACGTTATGATCTGGCGAAAAATCGAATCTGTGAAATCTGTACAGAGAAGAGTGCACAGCCGGATTTTGAAGATTTTTTTAAGCGTATGGCGGAATTCCTGAAGAAAACAGCTGTAATTCTTGAAAGACAGACAACAGATCAGACGGAAGAAGAACTGATGCAGGAGAACAGAGACCTTTATGAGGAACTTTTTCCTGAGAATTATGGAAGCTGTTATGGAAATCCTTCTTATGCAGCAGAGAAGCTTGGCGCATACGGAAAGGTATTCTGTCTTTTATATGCAGAACTTCGCGGTGTAATTGCCTATGCATATGAGAAAAAATGGTGGGATTATACCGTTGCGGCAGAACTTTTCCTGGAAGTATATGCGGCATTTGAAGACAGTGAACTGCCGTCAGTAAAGAGCGTAGAGGATATTCTTAAGTCTTATGTCAATGACTATTGCCAGGATATGATCGAGCAGAGAGTTGCAGAAGCTGTTGATCCTGAGCTTGATTTTGCAGTACGCATCATTATGGATTCTGATCTGTCAGATCTTCGATATCTGTATTTTTATGGGGAATATGTTTCTGCAAATGAGAGAGGTGTGGCAGAATTTCTGAACAGCCTTTCACAGGAACAGATTGACAGTATGGCAGAAACCTATACAGAAGGCTACCGCATCGGATTTATCAATGGAAGAAAAGATATCACAAAGAAAAAAACGGTCAACATCCGATATAATCTTGGGTTTGAACGAATGGTCAGATCGGCGGTACTGAAATTCCGTGAGATGGGGCTGGAACCGGTTATTTATCGTCATGCCACACATATAGTCAATAAACGGGGAAATGCAAGAATTGGTTTTACCGGAGGTGTTGCCAATCCACAGTATGATTATGATCACAGACAGGATCAGGCGCTTTTTCTGGACAGTGATTTTGTGCAGCGTAAACTGCGTTCCATGCAGAATGCTTATGAGAATTACAAGGAACTGTCAGCAGTGCATGGCGGTCCGGCATGCATTGAAACGTTTGGCGAGGAACCGTTTGCACCGGAAACAAAGACAGATGCCTGGGTGCTTTCTGAGGCACAGCAGAAATTACAGGTGGATCTCGACAACGAATCCGGCCAGATCGTTAACCGTTATATCAAAGGTGATGAACGAAGCTTTACGATCATTGCTTATCCGATTCCTGAGATTGGAGAGAAATTCTCTGAGATTTTTGCGGAAATCGTTAAGATCAATACGCTGGATTACAAATTATATGAAAGAATTCAGCAGACGATCATTGAGACTCTGGATACCTGTCAGTGGGTGGAGATAAAGGGCTGTAATGGAAATGAAACAGATCTGATTATTCATCTTCATGAACTGGAGGACATCAAAAAGCAGACAAATTTTGAAAACTGTGTGGCAGATGTCAACATTCCGGTAGGAGAGGTCTTTACTTCACCGGTACTTGCCGGAACAGGTGGAGTCCTTCATGTTAAGAAGGTATATCTCAATGGATTACAGTTTAAGGATCTGAAGCTTGTATTTGACTGCGGACAGGTTATCGACTACAGCTGTTCGAATTTTGAAACAGAGGAAGAAAACCGTGCTTATATAGAGGATAATATTCTTTTTCATCACAACAAGATCCCGATGGGCGAATTTGCGATCGGAACCAATACAACAGCATATGTTGTCGCAGAAAAATATGGAATTGAAGACAAACTTCCGATTCTGATTGCAGAAAAAATGGGACCTCATTTTGCAGTGGGCGATACCTGCTACAGCTGGGCGGAGGACACACCGGTATTTAATCCGGATGGAAGAGAGATCATTGCCAGAGATAATGAGATTTCTGCACTTCGTAAGGAGGATATCAGCATGGCATATTATGGCTGCCATACAGATATCACAATTCCGTATGAGGAACTGGGAAGCATCAGTGTGATTGATGAGGATGGCGAGAGTCTTCCAATTATTGAGAATGGCCGTTTTGTGCTTCCGGGAACAGAAGAACTTAATAAACCATTTGAAGTGTAGGCTGTATACAAAAAGAGTTTGCATAGCTAAATATTTCTTTTATGGAATTTGGTTGACACAAATTTAGAATCTTAGTAGAATCAACCTGGGATAGAAAAAAGGAGGCCACCAATGAAAAAAGTTGGAATTGTAATGGGAAGCGATTCAGATATGCCGGTTATGAGCAAAGCGGCAGCAATTCTTGACAAGCTGGGCGTTGAGTACGAAATGAAGATTATCTCTGCACACAGAGAACCGGATGTGTTCTTTGAATATGCCAAAAGTGCAGAAGAAAGAGGATTTAAAGTGATCATTGCAGGTGCAGGAATGGCAGCACATCTTCCGGGAATGTGTGCGGCAATTTTTCCAATGCCTGTAATCGGTATTCCAATGCATACTACATCTCTGGGAGGACGTGATTCACTGTACTCAATTGTACAGATGCCATCCGGAATTCCGGTTGCGACAGTTGCAATCAACGGAGGAGCAAATGCAGGATTGCTGGCAGCCAAGATCCTGGCTACTTCAGATCCGGAGCTTCTTGAGAAACTCAAAGAATACAGCCGGGAACTGAAAGAACAGGTAGAAGTAAAGGATGCCCGTCTTCAGGAAGTTGGATATAAGGCTTATTGAATATAAATTCGCAAAAACCAGGTAAAGTGATATTAAATTTTAAGAAAGGAAAAGCTATCTTAGATGAAAGGCTGTGCCGGGCAGGAGCGCGGCAATTTATCTAAGCATATATTGAGATATATGTTATAGCAGCAGAAAATATGGATTACAAGAACGCAGGCGTTGATATTGAAGCAGGCTACAAATCAGTTGAACTTATGAAGAAACATATTGCAAGAACCATGAGACCGGAAGTTCTGGGTGGAATCGGTGGATTCTCAGGAGCTTTCTCTATGAATTCTTTCAAAAATATGGAAGAGCCTACTTTGGTATCCGGTACAGACGGATGTGGAACCAAGGTAAAACTTGCCATGATCATGGACAAGCATGATACCATAGGAATTGATGCAGTTGCCATGTGCGTGAATGATATCGCATGTGCAGGTGCAGAACCTCTGTTTTTCCTGGATTATATTGCATGTGGCAAGAACTATCCGGAAAAAATTGCTGAGATCGTAAGCGGTGTGGCAGAGGGATGCGTACAGTCCGGTGCGGCCCTGATCGGCGGTGAGACAGCAGAACATCCGGGACTGATGCCGGAGAAGGAATATGACCTTGCCGGTTTTGCAGTTGGTGTGATCGACAAAAAAGATCTTCTTACAGGAGAAGAACTGAATCCGGGAGATGTACTGATCGGTATGGCATCTACAGGTGTACACAGCAACGGATTTTCTCTTGTGCGTAAGGTATTTGAGATGACCAGAGAATCTCTGGATACTCATTATGATGAACTGGGAACAACACTTGGAGAAGCTCTCCTTGTGCCGACAAGAATCTATGTAAAAGCACTTAAGAGCATCAAAGAAGCAGGGGTAAGAATTCATGCATGCAGCCATATCACAGGCGGCGGTTTCTACGAGAATATTCCGCGTATGCTGAAAGAAGGAACACATGCAGTTGTAGAAAAAGACAGCTATCCGGTTCTTCCGATTTTTAAACTTCTTGCAAAAAAAGGACACATCGAAGAGAAAATGATGTATAATACATTTAACATGGGGCTTGGAATGGTGCTTGCAGTAGCTCCGGAGGATGTGGACAAGACAATGGAAGCAATCCGTAAAGAAGGAGATACTCCTTATGTAGTAGGTCGTATCGAGGCTGGTGAAAAGGGAGTGACCTTATGTTAAAGCTTGGCGTTCTGGTATCCGGAGGGGGTACGAATCTTCAGGCGATCATGGATGCAATGGATGCAGGGGCGATCACCAATGCAGAGATTGGTCTTGTGATCAGTAACAATAAGGGTGCGTATGCTCTTAAACGAGCAGAGAGCAGGGAAATTCCAGCGAAATGCATTTCTCCAAAGGATTATGCAGACAGAGAAGAATTTCACAGAGCACTTCTGACAGAACTTCAGGAGAATCAGGTAGACCTTGTGGTGCTGGCAGGTTATCTGGTGGCAATACCACCGACGATCGTGGAAGCTTATCCGAATCGTATTATCAATATACATCCGTCATTGATTCCTTCTTTCTGTGGGACGGGATATTATGGACTTCGTGTTCATGAGGGAGTTCTTGCAAGAGGCGTTAAAGTGACAGGTGCAACGGTTCATTTTGTGGACACGGGCACAGATACAGGACCGATCATTCTTCAGAAAGCTGTAGAAGTACATCAGGGAGATACTCCGGAAGTGCTTCAGAAGCGTGTAATGGAAGAAGCTGAATGGAAGATACTGCCGGCTGCAATCAATCTGATCGCCAATGGCAAAGTATCGGTACAGGATGGTAAGGTTATCATCGCAGAGGAGTGAAAATATGAAAGTATTAATTGTTGGAAGCGGCGGAAGAGAGCATGCAATTGCATGGAGTGTAGCCAAAAGCCCAAAAGTAGATAAAATCTACTGTGCACCAGGAAATGCCGGAATTTCTGAATATGCAGAGTGCGTGGATATCGGTGCGATGGAATTTGAGAAGCTTGCTGATTTTGCAGAACAAAATTCTGTTGACCTTACGATCATAGGAATGGATGATCCGCTGGTTGGTGGTGTTGTGGATGTATTTGAAGCACGCGGGCTTAAAGTGTTCGGACCGCGCAAAAACGCTGCAATTCTGGAAGGCTCTAAGGCTTTTTCAAAAGACCTCATGAAAAAATACGGAATTCCGACAGCGGGATATGAGAATTTCGATGATCCGGAGAAAGCACTGGATTATTTACATACACAGGCAAAATTCCCGATCGTACTTAAGGCAGATGGACTTGCACTTGGCAAAGGTGTTCTGATCTGCAACACTCTGGAAGAGGCGGAAGCCGGAGTCAGAGATATCATGGAGGATAAGAAGTTCGGCAGTGCAGGAAATACGATGGTCATTGAGGAATTTATGACAGGACGTGAAGTGTCTGTTCTTTCTTTTGTGGACGGCAAGACAATTCGTCCGATGACATCTGCACAGGATCATAAACGTGCCAAGGACGGAGATCAGGGACTGAATACAGGCGGTATGGGTACTTTTTCACCGAGTCCGTTCTATACAGAAGAGGTAGATAAGTTCTGTAAGGAGCATATCTATCAGGCAACGGTAGATGCTATGGCAGCAGAGGGACGTCCGTTTACAGGAATTATTTTCTTTGGACTGATGCTGACAGCAGAGGGACCGAAAGTGCTGGAATACAATGCCCGTTTTGGCGATCCGGAAGCTCAGGTTGTTCTTCCGAGAATGAAGACAGATATCATTGAAGTGATGGAAGCCTGCGTGAATGGAACTCTTGATCAGATTGAACTTGAATTTGAGGATAATGCAGCTGTCTGTGTTGTTCTGGCAAGTGACGGATATCCGGTAAAATACGAAAAAGGAATTCCGATGCATGGATTCGAGAACTTTAAGAATAAGGATGGTTATTACTGCTTCCATGCAGGAACCAAGTTCAAGGATGGAGAAATCGTTACTAACGGCGGTCGTGTCCTTGGAATCACTGCAACTGGAAAGGATCTGAAGGAGGCACGCAAAAATGCGTACGAGGCGACAGACTGGATTCAGTTTGCAAATAAATATATGCGCCACGACATAGGAAAGGCTATTGACGAGGCCTGAAAGGACAGAATATGGGAACAAGTGAAGTAGAAACAATTAAGGAAATTCAGGGAAGGGAGAATATTTTTGTAGCATACTCTCAGACTACGAAGCTTCCTTATGTAACCTGTGGGGAAGAATCATTTAATGATCAGGCATGGTTTTTTACAGAAGAAGAAGCAATTAAGGAATTTGGCAAAAAGAAAGTAGAAGAAAAGATCCTTCTCATGGGAATGCGTTATGAGAAGAAAGATTTTCCGAGGCTGTATGGTCTGTTGTTTGCAATCGGTGTAAACACAGTTATGTGGAATGATGGTGATGAACAGATGGAGATCGATCTGGAAAAGATTGTAAGAAAACCAGATCTGAGCAATGTAGAACCACAGAAACGTCCGCTGATCAATCCGACACTGCAGCTTTCCGGTATCTATTTTATACAGGAACTTCGTCGTCCGGTACCTAAGGAAGAACACAAGAACTTAAGGGCACTGGAGGAGGAAGTGATCGTGAATCTGAGAAAGTCAGAATTTTTGATCGCTATGCAGAAAAAGGGTGATGAGCCGGATAAGGTGAACATTCCTTATCTTAAGGATAAAGAGGGCAAAATCCTTCAGCCGGTATTTTCTGATGTACTGGAATTTGAGAAATTTGCCAAAGGCAAGAGACTTCGTATTGCCAAGGTTCCATTTGATAAACTTCCGAATGTTCTGATCGAACAGGCAGAAGCACTGGTTGTCAACCCTATGGGATTTAACCTTGTTCTCAACAGAGATCAGCTCAAAAAGATCATTGGATAAGAAAAACATAAAAGGCAGACAGTCGTTGGACTGTCTGTTTTTTTCTGCTACATTCAAACTCTGAAAAATTGCACTTGCAAAATCTGAATTATGTGCTACCATATGTATAACATGATGTTCATGTAGCACATATAAATCATATACGGTATTTCAGGGCACATGCTGCGAAGCATCATATTACAAAGATAAGGGGCTGAAATTATGGTCATAGAAATAGACTTTAACAGCGATGAGGCTATTTATGTACAGCTGATGAATCAGATTATCATGGGAATTGCCACATCCAGGCTTCAGGAAGGAGATACGCTTCCTTCAGTACGGCAGCTGGCAGATACGATCGGCATCAATATGCATACAGTGAATAAGGCATATTCTTTGCTTCGACAGGAGGGATTTGTCACTATTGACCGTAGAAGGGGTGCGATCATCGCCCTTGATGTAGACAAGATAAAGGCACTGGAAGAGATGAAGCAGAATCTTATGGTTGCATTGGCAAGGGGATGCTGCAAAAACATTACCAGAGCAGAGGTTCACAATCTGATTGATGAAATTTTTGACGAATATGGAATCGAAGAATAAGAGTAACTATTCAGAAAGTGACAACAAATATGAATAACAGAAAGAGGAGGAAAGAATGCAGGCAAAATTTACCAGACAGGCCAAGGCAGCATTACAAATAGCAGAAAGTGCGGCCAGATCCTGGAAACATTCATATATTGGGACAGAACATATACTGGTAGGACTTCTTAAAGAACAGGAAGGGACTGCAGGTAAGATCCTTGAAGAATTTGGCGTAGATCCGGAAAAACTGGAAACTCTGATCACACAGCTGATAGCACCATCCGGAGTGCTTGTGGCAGAAAAATCTGCCGGTTATAGTCCGAGAGCCCAAAAGATCAAAGAGCAGGCTGTAAAAGAAGCAGAGAAACAGAAAGAGGAACAGGCAGGAACAGAACATCTGCTTCTGGCAATGCTGCGGGAAACAGACTGTGTAGGCACCAGGCTTTTATATACTATGGGAGTGAATATCCAGAAACTATATAGTACGGTTCTTTCGGCGGCTGAAATAGATTCCAATTCTACATTGGAAGAACTGCAGATGCAGAAGAAACAGAAGGAAAATAAAAACTCCACAACTCCTACACTGGATCAGTACAGTCGTGATCTGACTGCAATGGCAGCAGATGGAAAGCTGGATCCCGTGGTCGGCAGAGAAAAAGAGATTGCCCGTCTGATCCAGATATTAAGCAGAAGAACCAAAAATAATCCGTGTCTGGTGGGTGAGCCGGGTGTCGGTAAAACGGCAATTGTAGAAGGCCTTGCACAGAGGATTATTTCCGGTATGGTTCCGGATTCTGTCAAAAACAAGAGAGTGGTTGTCCTTGATCTGTCCGGAATGGTGGCAGGAAGCAAATACAGAGGAGAATTTGAAGAACGTATTCGAAACGTGATCAATGAAGTACGCAGCAATCAGGGAATTCTTCTTTTTATTGATGAACTTCATACGATCATTGGAGCAGGTGGAGCAGAGGGAGCACTGGATGCTTCCAATATTCTGAAGCCATCTCTTTCCAGAGGAGAAATCCAGCTGATCGGTGCAACAACACTGGAAGAATACAGGAAATATATTGAGAAAGATGCAGCTCTGGAGAGGCGTTTTCAGCCGGTAACCGTGGAGGAACCATCAGAAGAAGAAACTTTGGAAATTCTTAAGGGACTTCGTCCGTATTATGAACAGCATCATGGCGTGGCAATTGAGGACAGTGCACTTGAGGCGGCAGTAAAAATGTCTGTACGTTATATCAACGATCGCTTCCTGCCGGATAAAGCAATTGATATTATTGACGAGGCCGCGTCAAAGGTCCGCCTTGGAGGATATCACGTGACGCCGGAAATGGATGTTCTGGAACTTAAACTTCGTGAGATTCAGAATGATAAGGAAAAAGCTGTCAAGGCGGCAGATCTTTCCATGGCAAAAGAGCTTCAGGCACATCAGCGTGAGATAGAGGCAGAGATTGCCGGATATAAAGAAAAAGAAGAAAGAAAAAATAAGAGAAAGAAAATATCCGTAACGGAGAGTTCTGTGGCAGATATTATCTCAGATTGGACCAAAATTCCGGTACAGCGCCTTACAGAGGGGGAAACCAGGCGCCTGGCACGTCTTGAAAAAGAACTGCATAAACGTGTGATCGGACAGGACGAGGCAGTGAAATCAGTGGCTCAGGCAGTCAAGAGAGGTCGTGTTGGCCTGAAAGATCCGAATCGTCCAATTGGTTCCTTCCTTTTTCTGGGACCGACAGGTGTCGGTAAAACAGAACTTTCCAAAGCACTGGCAGAGGCTGTGTTTGGAAGTGAGCAGGCAATGATCCGTGTTGATATGTCGGAATATATGGAGAAACACAGTGTATCCAAGCTGATTGGTTCTCCTCCGGGATATGTCGGATATGATGAAGGCGGACAGCTCAGTGAGAAGGTTCGCAGGAATCCGTACAGTGTTCTTCTTTTTGACGAGATCGAAAAAGCGCATCCCGATGTGTTTAATATCCTTCTTCAGGTACTGGATGATGGACATATCACAGATGCACACGGAAGAAAAGTGGATTTCAAACAGACGATCATTATCATGACATCTAATGCAGGCGCACAGTCGATCATTGAACCAAAGAAGCTTGGTTTCATGTCAAATCAGGATGAAAAACAGGATTATGACAGAATGAAGTCTGGCGTTATGGAAGAAGTACGCAGACTGTTTAAACCGGAATTCCTGAACCGTATTGATGAGATCATGGTATTCCATCCTCTGAACAAAAGTCATATCAAAAAAATTGTCAATATCATGCTTAAGAAACTGGAAAAACGCTGCAGAGAACAGCTTGAGATCGAACTTAAGATTACAGAATCTGTCCGCGAGTTCCTTGCAGAATCAGGATTCGACAGTAAATATGGTGCAAGACCATTGCGAAGAGCCATTCAGACAAAACTGGAGGATCCAATGGCAAACGCTCTTCTTGAGGGCAGAATCAAAAGAGGAGAAACTGTCAGGATCCAGCTTCGCCAGAAGGAAATCTGTTTTACTCCGGTATCAGAAGAGAAGAAAGCAAAATAGTCCTTGCTTATACACAATTATAAAAAAGCTGTAAAATCTTGGACAGGATACTGGTCAAAGAAAGTGGTCAATGTTATAATTAAGAATACCAGGATACTATGGAACAATTCGCAGGTATTTGGTAAAACACAACAGAAAAGTCTTTGGGAGGACATAAGATTATGGCAGTAGTAAAGGAACTGATCCGTACAGAAGAAAATCAGAGCATCAGCTTTGGCAATTATGAATTGCCTCAGAAATCTAAGGTATCAGATTTTGAATTTCAGGGAGATATCTATAAGGTAAAAACATTCAAGGAGATTACAAAGCTCGAGAGAAACGGAATGTTTGTATATGAGTCTGTACCGGGAACTGCTGTGTTTTCCTTGAAACAGGATGGCTCCAGCATGAGCTTTAACGTAGAGGGAACTGAGGATGCGCAGATTACTGTGGAAATGGAAGCAGATACAGAATATGATATTTCTATTGATGGTGCAGAAGCCGGCAAAATGAAAACAAACCTCGGCGGCAAACTTTCTTTCAGTGCAGAACTGGGAGGCGATAAAGCCGTATATGTTGAGATCAAAAAATGCTAAAAAACAAAAAGATCGTTTATTTTTGTCAGGAATGTGGATATGAATCCTCAAAATGGATGGGACAATGTCCGGGATGCAAAGCCTGGAATACCCTTGTGGAAGAAACGATTTCTACAAAGAAAGGAACTTCATCTGGTATAGGTTCTTTTCGGAATTCAGGTAAACGTCCGGAACCAGTCCGGCTAAAGGATATTTCACTGTCAGAGGACGAACGTCAGCTGACAAAAATTGGAGAACTTGACAGAGTACTCGGGGGCGGAATCGTCCCCGGGTCTCTGGTTTTGGTGGGTGGAGATCCGGGAATCGGAAAATCCACCCTTCTTTTACAGGTATGCAGAAATCTGGCACAGTCCGGAAGAAATGTGCTGTATATTTCCGGAGAGGAATCCCTGCATCAGATTAAGCTTCGGGCAGAGCGGATCGGAGAATTTAACGAAAATCTTCAGCTTCTGTGTGAGACAAATCTGGAAACGATTCGTGAAGTGATCGAGAGAAAGAAACCGGATATGGTTGTGATTGACTCGATTCAGACAATGTTTCATGAGGACATTAGCTCTGCACCGGGAAGTGTATCGCAGGTAAGAGAATCCACCAATATACTGATGCAGATTGCCAAAGGACAGGGAGTATCTGTTTTTATTGTCGGACATGTAACAAAAGAAGGAAATGTGGCAGGTCCCCGTGTACTTGAGCACATGGTGGATACGGTACTTTATTTTGAAGGAGACAGACATGCTTCGTATCGGATTCTGAGGGCGGTTAAGAATCGTTTTGGCTCTACGAATGAGATTGGTGTGTTTGAAATGAGAAACACGGGACTGGAAGAAGTAAAAAATCCGTCAGAGTTTATGCTAAACGGAAAACCAAGTGATACTTCAGGCTCGATCGTAGCATGCTCCATGGAGGGAACGAGGCCAATACTGGTAGAAATCCAGGCGCTTGTGTGTCAGAGCAATTTTGGGATTCCGAGAAGAACTGCGGTGGGTACAGACTTTAACAGGGTAAATCTTCTGATGGCAGTCCTGGAGAAAAAAGTCGGAATTTGTCTGGCTTCCTGCGATGCCTATGTGAATATCGCGGGTGGAATGAAAATGACAGAGCCGGCAATAGACCTTGGAATTGCACTGGCGGTAGTTTCAAGCTGCAAGGATATCATTATTCCGGATTCTGTGATGGCATTCGGAGAAATTGGACTGAGCGGAGAAGTACGTGCTGTGAGCATGGCGGGACAGCGAGTGGCAGAAGCAAAGAAGCTTGGCTTTGAAACCGTGATCCTGCCGGAAGTATGCAGATCTGTTACAGAGAAAATAAAAGGAATCAGACTGGTGTACGTATCCTGGATACAGGATGCAATCCGTTTTATTATGCAGAATATTAGCTGTGAACGGTAATAAAATAAGCACAAGGGAGAAAAGATGAAGGCAGTTGTATTTGATATGGATGGAGTTATTTTTGACTCAGAAACGCTTGTGATTCAGATGTGGAAAGTAGTAGCAGAGAAATATGGAATTGAAGACATAGAAGCAACGTGTCGGGAATGCCTTGGGACGAATGCTGCTGTAAGTAAAGAAAAATTTTTTAAACGTTATGGACAGGAGTTTCCCTATGACAAATACAAAAAAGAAATGGCTGATCTTTTTCATGCGAATGCAGCAGGCGGGAAGCTTAAGCAGAAACCAGGAATCCGAGAACTTCTGGAATATCTTCAAAAGAATCATATAAAGGCAGCAGTAGCTTCTTCTACAAGAAGAGAGGTTGTAATGCGAGAACTTGAAGAAGGAGGACTGCTTCCATACTTTGATAAGGTCATCTGTGGAGATATGGTTCAGCGAAGTAAGCCGGAACCGGACATTTATCTGGAGGCCTGCAGACAAATTCAGGAGCAGCCGGAAGAGTGTTATGCGATTGAGGACTCTTATAATGGTATCAGAGCTGCAAAACGGGCAGGACTGCATCCGATCATGGTACCGGATCTGTCGGCTCCTACTATGGAGATGGAAGAATTGTCAGATTGTATATTACCATCTTTGCATGAGGTACAGCAGTATTTTGAAAAAACAAAAAAAGCTGATAAAAAAATAAAATAGTTATTGACAAGCTGATACAGATATGATAAAGTGGTCAAGTCGCCTGAACGGGCGACATGATCATAAAAAAAGATGCTTCAAAAAACTTAAAAAAGTTCTTGACAAGCATGAATGAATATGATAAAGTAAATGAGCTGTCTGAGAGACGGCACAACAAAGAACCTTGATAACTAAACAGTGAAACACATACGATTCTCGAAAATTCTTAA
>NZ_JAJBNQ010000065.1:0-1663 GCF_020538025.1 Blautia sp. MSK17_66 | reverse complement strand
CGGAAAAAGGTAAAAAAAACTCATTGATAAGATTAGCGGTCAAGGCGAGAGGGAGTGAGGTGCAAAAGACTATGGCAAAATACACCAAAAGGAGAGATAAAAGAGGGTATGAGTGGAAGTCTGCTTATCGGGAGAAAGAAGCCCTTATGTTGGAGAGGGGATACCCGGAAGTAAGTCCTCATGATTTCTATCGGGAGTTGTTTCCGGCTGGCAGTCTCCAGCAAGAGCCGGAGGACGGAAAAGGTAATATTATAGCGACACAGATTAGACCGTCTGGCAAAGGAAGAACCCGGCAGTGGGTAATTGATGATAGTCTGAAAATGCTGGATAAGGTCATAGGAGATAGGTTTGGGCTGATACCGCCTATTAGTTTTTACGGAAAGTCACACACGAAAGAGAACGCTCATGAGCTGTTTGCGGTGGTGGTGGACGTGGATTATGTAGGCAAACAGCAGTTAAAGAACCTGTTGAAGCAGTTTGGGAATGGTGTGCAGCTTCGTCCGACTTATCTTGTCAGCTCCGGCAAGGGGGTACATCTTTACTATTTCTTGCAGGAGCCGGTTCAGTTGTATCGAAACCGGGAAGAAGTGCTTGCGGAGCTGAAAGAAGCCTTTATCCGGCGGCTATGGAATGATACCAGCTCTATCCGTCCGGACAGCCCGGATATAACCGGAATTTATCAAGGTTTCCGGTGTGTGGGGAGTCAGTCGAAGCTGGGTGCAGATTTCCCAGTAAAAGCCTATAAGCTGTCAGAGAACCGTTACACGCTGGAGGACATAAAAGCCAGCATACCGAGCTGTAAGGTAGACCTTGCTCCGTTGTACGAGAAGCCGAGAAGAAAAAGTACCGTTACGCTGGAAGAAGCAAAGGAGCTGTACCCGGAATGGTATGAGAAGCGGATCGTGCAGGGAGAGCCGAAGCAGAAAAGTAAGAAGCAGGGCGGTACGTGGGTATGTAACGAAGCTTTATATGAGTGGTGGAAACGGAAAATAACCGAGGAAGTGAAAGCCGGAGGGCGTTACTTTTCTATTATGGCGTTGTGCTCTTATGGCTTGAAGTGTGGCATATCCGAGCAGAAGATACGGAGAGACGCCTATGCGTTCCTGGACCATTTAGAGAGCCTTACCGAGGACGAGGACAACCATTTCAGCCGGGCAGATGTGAAAGACGCTCTTCGGGCATTGAAAGGGGACAGAAAAAGGCTGTCAACGATAGCAAGCCGGGAATGGATAGAGGACAACACAAAGGTTACGATACCAGCAAATAAGCGGAATTACAGAAAGCAAAAAGACCATGTAAAGGTTATGAATACTATGAAAGCTTTAAAAAAGCAGTTAGGAGAAGAAGTAAAAGAGGGTAGACCAAAAGGGAGTGGAACAGCGGAGCAGACAGTCAGAGAATGGCAGGAGAGCCACCCAGCAGGAAAGAAAGCGGACTGCATTCGAGAGACAGGATTGAGCAAGCCCACCGTTTACAAGTGGTGGAAGTAGGGCATACTTGAAATGCCGAAAGGCATATGCTATAATGCCAGTAGGCAAGAAAGACGAAAGTGCTCATTGTGGCACGCAAAAAGCCCCGGAGGTCGCAACTCCGGGGCTTTTCTATTCCGTTGTGGCAAGGTGGCTTATTCCTTAGGCTGGCTACCGCCTATTTATCTCCGTCC
>NZ_JAJBNQ010000064.1:0-1712 GCF_020538025.1 Blautia sp. MSK17_66 | reverse complement strand
AGTCCGTGATGCACTGATGGATTTCATTTTCTATAGCACGAGACTGACTGCCACCACTGTTAAAATGCTTGGCAATCTGATTTAGATTCGATCCGATCTTTCCATATTCACTGACCAGTTTTCTGAGATCATTCATGTCTGCAATAACTTCAATCTGGTGATTGATTTGCTTTTCAAGCAGGAGTTTTCTCAGATATTTAGAACGGGAAAGCCCTGTAACGTCAGTGGCTTCATTTAATACTGCCAATTCAATATCCGTTAGTTTTAATGTGATGATGTTACGTCTCTTGAGATTCTTTTCTTTCTTCTTTGGTGCCATAGTCCTACTTCCTTTTTGATAAGACATCTTGGATGTGCGATTACACTTTTTAACCGGCTGTCCCGTCCGGTTATATAAAGTGCTGCGACTATCTTTGATAGAGAGCCAACAGATATCTTTGATGTTTGTACGAGGGTATGGGGAATCGGAATCCCCATCAAGAGACTTACCCGGAGGTATGCCGTAGCCATAAAATGGCGATACGGTAATACCCGGGTGGATCTTGCTCTGTATCTACGAACCCTCTTACATATACAAAAGATGGAGGGGAAAAATACAGGGTGTTAGAGAAAAGAATTTTAGAAAAATCAAAATAACTCAAAAACTTGATTTTTAACATTGATAAAGTTAAAATGAAAGAAAATGAGTTAAAAGGAGAACGAGAAATATGTTTACAAGCGTATTCGGGATTTCTATAAAATATGAAGCATGGAATCATCAGGATTCTTTGCCTGTTTATATTGCAGGGAGTTATGATTTTCATACAGCTTATATTGGAAACAGACGCTGTGTAATGCTTGCTCCAACAGAAGAACTTGCCACACTTCCGGCATTGAAAAAACAAATTGTAAAAATACAGCAGGTTGATAATGTGCCAGTCGTATTTGAACTTACAACGGTATCAAATTATCGAAGAAAAAGCCTTATAGAAAATAATATACCGTTTATTACTGATAAGCAGGTCTTTCTTCCTTTCATTGGGACAATGCTTTCTGATGAAAAAGAACCCCAAAAGCTGACGGGTAAGTTTGTTTACTCCACGCAGCAGTTGTTTTTATTTTATCTGTACAGTAAGAAAAAACGATTGTATATTTCAGAAGCCGGAAAAGTGCTTCCATTTACAGCAATGACCTTGACCAGAGCAGTAAAGCAGTTGGAAGCGACGGATTTATTTCTTGTAGCAAAAGACGGTGTCAATAAGGTTATTGAGTCAAAATATAAGCGAGATGAATTATTTGAAAAAGCGAAAGTATATTTGATGACTCCTGTTCGAAAAACAGGATATATAGATAAGACGCAAGTTACAGAAAATATGGTCTTTGCAGGGGAAACAGCACTTTCTGAAAAAACAATGCTAAATCCAAGTCGAGTTGTTACCTATGCAATTAGTGAGAAAGATTATGATAAAACCTTGCTGACTGATGAATTGATAGACCCGGATAAACAGATAAGACTTGAATTATGGGCATACAACCCGAAACAATTTTCAGAGGATAATAGTGCTGATGATATTTCCATTGTTTTGTCTTTTACAGATACAAACGATGAGAGAATTGAAGAAGCAGTAGACGAATTACAGGAAAGAAAGTTGAAGGAGTAATGGTTAGTGGATTTACAAAATTTAACATAATATATAGCAAGAATTCTCCTTCCTCTACAGGTGGGAGATGAA
>NZ_JAJBNQ010000063.1:0-1722 GCF_020538025.1 Blautia sp. MSK17_66 | reverse complement strand
GCTTGAATGAAAAAGTAAATTCTACATTCTAATATACCTTGATTTTATGCGGGATTTAATTCTATTTTCGGAGATATACAACTTGATTTTTTTAGTATATAATGCTTTTATACGGCATAAACAGCATAGTTTTTTGCATGATAAAAGGACATCTGGAAATAGTGTGCAGGACTAAATTCCACATGTCTGTTGGAAAGACTAAATTCTATGCAATGAAACTTGCCTGTGCCTGTATTGTTATTATTATTTTATTAATGCTGGTATCAATGTGACTTCATCGGCTGGTATCTCTGCTAATCCTAATGCTTTATGAAGTCTGTTATCCAGCAGGAGACGGGATACTTCATATGGACTGTGTCCATTGAGGCTGTCCCGTTTTTCGCTATTGATATGATTTAATAACAGTAGCGTTGTTTTGTCTGTCATTTTTTCAAAGCTTGTTCCTTTTGGCAGGACATACCTTATATATTCATGATTCTTTTCAAGAGCACCTTTTTGATCAGAACGGTTGGGATCACAATAATAAATGCGTGTGCGTACTTCATCATTTTTGCTATATTCCAGACTCTGCCGATCCTGAAATTCATGCCCGTTGTCTGTAAGTATTACTTCGAAAAGTTTCTGAAACAGTTCAATTCCAAGTAACTCTGTTAAATGATCAAAAATCCTAGTTACTTCTTTCTGGGTCTGTTCTTCTAAAAGAAACATAAGCATAAGGCTACAGTTTCGAAAGAACATAGTCAGAAAGCAGGGACTGCTACCTTTTGCTCCTTCAACAGTATCCATTTCGACTACATAAACAGATTTGTTCGCTGCGATATATTCCAGGAATTCTTTATAGCCCCGGTCTTTTCGAAAACTTCTGTCTTTAAGGCTGGTAGTGGTTTTTCTTTTTCTCTGCTTGTATACCACTTTACGACGCAGATCTATGTTTCTGGCTTGAAAAATGCCACGGTCTATATAAGAGTATATGGTTCTTCTGGAACAGGCGATCTCATCAGCATGAGATGCGTAGATGTGGGCAATGGACTGTCCTTTTTTGAGAAGCGGTGACAACAGGTTGTCCAGTTTCTGTATACTTTCCGGTGTCTGGTTGATCCCTTCTCTGCTGGTAGTCCTAAGGGCTTCATAGGAGTCCTGGGCGTATTTTGAAGAATAGATCTTTTTGTCCATCATGCAATTCGTTCTCTTGCTGCATCCATTGCACACATAAGGAGGTTTATTTAATTTTTCACATTCTCTTGGTTTATAAAATTTACAGACATCGCTGCATCTGAATTTTCTGCAGAGGACACATTTGCGCCGACATTCATTATCACCGCACATATGCATGACATTGCATATATTTGTCCGCGGCTTTGAACTATCATAATTGTTTGCACAGGGAATAGGGGCAAATGCATCTGCGCTTCTTTCCCTGATAATGGAATGACGTCTGATTTCTTTGGATATGGTACTTGGATCCTTGCTTAATTCTATTGCAATACTTCTAAATGAATCACCGTTATTTAAATGCTGTTCGATTATAATACGTGCAGATAAGTCAAGATGTTTTTGGTTGCCTTTTGGTCTTCCTGTATTCATTTTATCCTCCTTCTGCACAGGCAGGGGATCATCTGCAGTAGTATTTTATAAAAAGAAGAAGGAAAAATCCATGCAGAAGTAATTTCTATAGGTATAGAATTTACTCTTGCAAGGTAGAATTTAAAAATTCATTTAACT
>NZ_JAJBNQ010000062.1:0-1834 GCF_020538025.1 Blautia sp. MSK17_66 | reverse complement strand
GTTCCTATTCCGAAGTTCCTATTCTCTAGAAAGTATAGGAACTTCAGAGCGCTTTTGAAAACCAAAAGCGCTCTGAAGACGCACTTTCAAAAAACCAAAAACGCACCGGACTGTAACGAGCTACTAAAATATTGCGAATACCGCTTCCACAAACATTGCTCAAAAGCAGCTCTTTGCTATGTTCTATATCTTCTATATCCCTATATAACCTACTCATTGACCTTTCGCTCCTTGAACTTGCACCTAAACTCGACTTCTAAATTTTATGTTTATCTCCAAAAGCTACTTTATAAAAAAAAATAATGAGAATTATTGAGACTATATATCCAAAACAATACAGAAAATGTAAACATTACCCATATATCACATATATGAATAAATAGAAGAATCATTCATAGTTTTCCGACTAATCAAGAATTTTCAATGCTTCCACTTTCTGTTTATAAAGTACGCACAATCTGCATCGACTTAAACTAAATCCAGGATGCGTTTACCTTGAAAAAATGCATTCGTAGCTTCGCTTATGATCAGCAAACACGAGAAGCGGATTTAGGCTTTTTTTAAAAAGGTGAAAATAGACATTAAAATGGCCTTCCCCAAACATAAACGGACCTATGGTGCAAAAAAAGGAACTAAAAAAATGCATTGTAGAGCGCATAAAGATAAAAAAAAGTGACCTAAAGTGCTTTCTGCAAAAAAGAGCGCTCTCGCACTGTATTTATGGGAAAAAAAAAAAAAGTACAGATGCTTTTTTACAAATACAGCGCTCTTGCGTTGTATTTTCGCAACACAAAAAGTGAGTACAGATGTCTTTTTGCAAAAAACGCTATTGAAGTGCAAGATGGAAGCGCGAAAAATGAACCGGGGATGCGACGTGTAAGATTACCTACACCTTAGATGCAATAGCTTCTTCGGACACTGGACACATGCATTTGTTTTCCGTAAAGTGTTAGACTATATGTTATTATACAGATTCAAATATACTATCCGTTTCAGGTAAAACTCCCAAATTCGGATGTTCGAAATCCAATGATGGGTAACCAGTACGACCGTAATTCTGTAAAACAGTTTGTCGAATATCAGGCTGAATCTCTTCAAAGCGTGTTCGAATGTCATTGAGAAGCTGCAGCGTGACATTGGACAATAATGATGGCAGCCACTGAGAAAGTGCCTTTTGCATTTCTAATCTCTTTCTCGGTTTAGCTAGTTTTACTACATCGCGAAGATAGAATCGTAGATCACACTGCCTTTGCTGAGCTGGATCAATGGAGTAACAAAAGAGTGGTAATGCCTCATTAAAGGACAAGAACTTGAGCGGAAGTGTATCGTACAATAGACGGAGTATGCTTGTATAGTCTACAGTCTGCGGAACCTTAAGTGCCAGCTTTATAATGTCATTTTCCCTACTACAGGCCCGCCTGAAGGTAGACACATCATCATCAGTAAGCTTTGACAAAAAGCATTGAGTAGCTAGCTCTTCTATGCAATCTATAGCTGTTTTATAAGGCATTTAATGACAAATTGATTGTTTAGAAACATACTAGTGAAAGTAGCCTTAATCGCCTCTCGAAATTAATAATGCAGTATGGTGTAAAAAATGCAACTCGCGTTGCTCTACTTTTTTCCGAATTTCCGAATACGCAGCTGGGGTGATTGATCGATTTCGTATCAAAAGTTTTGTTTATAAAAACCGCGAAATCCTTCTTCAACAGATGGATTTTTACAGTGCTGACATACAATGACAACAACTATAATAGAAAATAACCGAAATATGAATGGAGAGAGACTACTTGTTTGTATTAAGCAATGTATTATGCAGCACTTCCAACCTATG
>NZ_JAJBNQ010000061.1:0-2215 GCF_020538025.1 Blautia sp. MSK17_66 | reverse complement strand
TTCACAGCCTCCCACCTATCCTGTACATGCAGTACCGGATCCCAGTACCAAACTGGAGTAAAGCTCCATGGGGTCTTTCCGTCCTGGCGCAGGTAACCAGCATCTTCACTGGTACTTCAATTTCACCGGATGCATTGTCGAGACAGCGCTCAAATCATTACGCCTTTCGTGCGGGTCGGAACTTACCCGACAAGGAATTTCGCTACCTTAGGACCGTTATAGTTACGGCCGCCGTTTACTGGGGCTTAAATTCAAAGCTTCGCTTGCGCTAACCTCTCCTCTTAACCTTCCAGCACCGGGCAGGCGTCAGCCCATATACCTCACCTTACGGTTTCGCATAGACCTGTGTTTTTGCTAAACAGTTGCTTGAGCCTATTCTCTGCGGCCACTTTTCAGTGGCACCCCTTCTCCCGAAGTTACGGGGTCATTTTGCCGAGTTCCTTGACAATGCTTCTTCCGCCGGCCTTAGGATTCTCTCCTCATCCACCTGTGTCGGTTTACGGTACGGGTATGGTATGAACAATAGCGGCTTTTCTTGACGCACAGCTCACGGACTTCGTTACTATTTTTCACTCCGCATCACGTCTTCCCATTGCCACACGGTTTTTCCAATGTGACTGGTACCTCGCTTGCACCGGGATTCCATTCCCGGCTTCCGCTCTCTGCACGTGTCCCCACAGTTCTGTCATATCATAGTACAGGAATCTCCACCTGTTGTCCATCGGCTACGGCTCTCGCCCTCACCTTAGGCCCCGACTTACCCAGGGCAGATCAGCTTTACCCTGGAAACCTTGGATATTCGGCCTAGAGGATTCTCACCTCTATCTCGCTACTCATTCCGGCATTCTCTCTTCCATGCAGTCCACAGCTCCTTTCGGTACTGCTTCGTCCCGCATGCAATGCTCCTCTACCAATCCTTTCGGATTCCTTAGTTTCGGTGGTACGTTTTAGCCCCGGACATTTTCGGCGCAGGACCTCTCGACCAGTGAGCTATTACGCACTCTTTGAATGTATGGCTGCTTCTGAGCCAACATCCTGGTTGTCTTCGAAATCCCACATCCTTTTCCACTTAACGCACACTTTGGGACCTTAACTGAAGGTCTGGGCTCTTTCCCTTTTGACTGTCCAACTTATCTCGTACAGTCTGACTCCTGGTAAGCAATTACACGGCATTCGGAGTTTGATATTCTTCGGTAGGCTTTGACGCCCCCTAGGAAATTCAGTGCTCTACCTCCGCAAATCTCTACCAAGGCTAGCCCTAAAGCTATTTCGAGGAGAACCAGCTATCTCCGGGTTCGATTGGAATTTCTCCCCTATCCACACCTCATCCCCACCCTTTTCAACGGATGTGGGTTCGGTCCTCCACTGCCTCTTACGGCAGCTTCAACCTGGACATGGATAGATCACCCGGTTTCGGGTCTGCCCCCACTGACTCTGGCCCTGTTAAGACTTGGTTTCCCTACGGCTCCACACCTTAAGTGTTTAACCTTGCCAGTGAGCGCAACTCGCCGGACCGTTCTACAAAAAGTACGCGGTTGTGCATATAAAGCACTTCCACAGCTTGTAGACACAGGGTTTCAGGTTCTCTTTCACTCCCCTCCCGGGGTCCTTTTCACCTTTCCTTCACAGTACTATGCGCTATCGGTCACTAAGTGGTATTTAGCCTTAGGGGGTGGTCCCCCTGACTTCCCGCAGGGTTTCTCGTGTCCCGCGGTACTCTGGATCCTGCTCAGTCTGCTCTGTTTTCGTCTACGGGGCTTTCACCCTCTCCGGCCGGCTTTCCCAAAACCGTTCCACTAACATTGCAGAATCTTAAATGCAGTCCGTAACCCCAGATCGCACGCGATCTGGTTTAGGCTCTTCCGCGTTCGCTCGCCGCTACTTACGGAATCGAGTTTTCTTTCTTTTCCTCCGGGTACTTAGATGTTTCAGTTCCCCGGGTTCCCCTCCATACGTTATGGATTGGCGTATGGATACATGAGGTTTGCTCATGTGGGTTTCCCCATTCAGAAATCTCCGGATCAATGGATATTTGCTCCTCCCCGAAGCTTATCGCAGCTTATCACGTCTTTCTTCGGCCCTTAGTGCCAAGGCATCCGCCCTGTGCCCTTTCTGCTTGACCATTTGCTCTGACACCCTAGCGTAGGTATCAGCGGTCTTTGATTCTCGTTGCTTATTGATAATTTAATTATCGATGTCTTCCTATCTTACGTTT
>NZ_JAJBNQ010000060.1:0-2346 GCF_020538025.1 Blautia sp. MSK17_66 | reverse complement strand
CCCTAGAAGTATTACGTGATTTTCTGCCCCTTACCCTCGTTGCTACTCTCCTTTTTTTCGTGGGAACCGCTTTAGGGCCCTCAGTGATGGTGTTTTGTAATTTATATGCTCCTCTTGCATTTGTGTCTCTACTTCTTGTTCGCCTGGAGGGAACTTCTTCATTTGTATTAGCATGGTTCACTTCAGTCCTTCCTTCCAACTCACTCTTTTTTTGCTGTAAACGATTCTCTGCCGCCAGTTCATTGAAACTATTGAATATATCCTTTAGAGATTCCGGGATGAATAAATCACCTATTAAAGCAGCTTGACGATCTGGTGGAACTAAAGTAAGCAATTGGGTAACGACGCTTACGAGCTTCATAACATCTTCTTCCGTTGGAGCTGGTGGGACTAATAACTGTGTACAATCCATTTTTCTCATGAGCATTTCGGTAGCTCTCTTCTTGTCTTTCTCGGGCAATCTTCCTATTATTATAGCAATAGATTTGTATAGTTGCTTTCTATTGTCTAACAGCTTGTTATTCTGTAGCATCAAATCTATGGCAGCCTGACTTGCTTCTTGTGAAGAGAGCATACCATTTCCAATCGAATCAAACCTTTCCTTAACCATCTTCGCAGCAGGCAAAATTACCTCAGCACTGGAGTCAGAAGATACGCTGGAATCTTCTGCGCTAGAATCAAGACCATACGGCCTACCGGTTGTGAGAGATTCCATGGGCCTTATGACATATCCTGGAAAGAGTAGCTCATCAGACTTACGTTTACTCTCTATATCAATATCTACATCAGGAGCAATCATTTCAATAAACAGCCGACATACATCCCAGACGCTATAAGCTGTACGTGCTTTTACCGTCAGATTCTTGGCTGTTTCAATGTCGTCCATTTTGGTTTTCTTTTACCAGTATTGTTCGTTTGATAATGTATTCTTGCTTATTACATTATAAAATCTGTGCAGATCACATGTCAAAACAACTTTTTATCACAAGATAGTACCGCAAAACGAACCTGCGGGCCGTCTAAAAATTAAGGAAAAGCAGCAAAGGTGCATTTTTAAAATATGAAATGAAGATACCGCAGTACCAATTATTTTCGCAGTACAAATAATGCGCGGCCGGTGCATTTTTCGAAAGAACGCGAGACAAACAGGACAATTAAAGTTAGTTTTTCGAGTTAGCGTGTTTGAATACTGCAAGATACAAGATAAATAGAGTAGTTGAAACTAGATATCAATTGCACACAAGATCGGCGCTAAGCATGCCACAATTTGATATATTATGTAAAACACCACCTAAGGTGCTTGTTCGTCAGTTTGTGGAAAGGTTTGAAAGACCTTCAGGTGAGAAAATAGCATTATGTGCTGCTGAACTAACCTATTTATGTTGGATGATTACACATAACGGAACAGCAATCAAGAGAGCCACATTCATGAGCTATAATACTATCATAAGCAATTCGCTGAGTTTCGATATTGTCAATAAATCACTCCAGTTTAAATACAAGACGCAAAAAGCAACAATTCTGGAAGCCTCATTAAAGAAATTGATTCCTGCTTGGGAATTTACAATTATTCCTTACTATGGACAAAAACATCAATCTGATATCACTGATATTGTAAGTAGTTTGCAATTACAGTTCGAATCATCGGAAGAAGCAGATAAGGGAAATAGCCACAGTAAAAAAATGCTTAAAGCACTTCTAAGTGAGGGTGAAAGCATCTGGGAGATCACTGAGAAAATACTAAATTCGTTTGAGTATACTTCGAGATTTACAAAAACAAAAACTTTATACCAATTCCTCTTCCTAGCTACTTTCATCAATTGTGGAAGATTCAGCGATATTAAGAACGTTGATCCGAAATCATTTAAATTAGTCCAAAATAAGTATCTGGGAGTAATAATCCAGTGTTTAGTGACAGAGACAAAGACAAGCGTTAGTAGGCACATATACTTCTTTAGCGCAAGGGGTAGGATCGATCCACTTGTATATTTGGATGAATTTTTGAGGAATTCTGAACCAGTCCTAAAACGAGTAAATAGGACCGGCAATTCTTCAAGCAATAAACAGGAATACCAATTATTAAAAGATAACTTAGTCAGATCGTACAATAAAGCTTTGAAGAAAAATGCGCCTTATTCAATCTTTGCTATAAAAAATGGCCCAAAATCTCACATTGGAAGACATTTGATGACCTCATTTCTTTCAATGAAGGGCCTAACGGAGTTGACTAATGTTGTGGGAAATTGGAGCGATAAGCGTGCTTCTGCCGTGGCCAGGACAACGTATACTCATCAGATAACAGCAATACCTGATCACTACTTCGCACTAGTTTCTCGGTACTATGCA
>NZ_JAJBNQ010000059.1:0-2650 GCF_020538025.1 Blautia sp. MSK17_66 | reverse complement strand
CAACAGGCTTCCAATGCTCTTCAAATTTTACTGTCAAGTAGACCCATACGGCTGTAATATGCTGCTCTTCATAATGTAAGCTTATCTTTATCGAATCGTGTGAAAAACTACTACCGCGATAAACCTTTACGGTTCCCTGAGATTGAATTAGTTCCTTTAGTATATGATACAAGACACTTTTGAACTTTGTACGACGAATTTTGAGGTTCGCCATCCTCTGGCTATTTCCAATTATCCTGTCGGCTATTATCTCCGCCTCAGTTTGATCTTCCGCTTCAGACTGCCATTTTTCACATAATGAATCTATTTCACCCCACAATCCTTCATCCGCCTCCGCATCTTGTTCCGTTAAACTATTGACTTCATGTTGTACATTGTTTAGTTCACGAGAAGGGTCCTCTTCAGGCGGTAGCTCCTGATCTCCTATATGACCTTTATCCTGTTCTCTTTCCACAAACTTAGAAATGTATTCATGAATTATGGAGCACCTAATAACATTCTTCAAGGCGGAGAAGTTTGGGCCAGATGCCCAATATGCTTGACATGAAAACGTGAGAATGAATTTAGTATTATTGTGATATTCTGAGGCAATTTTATTATAATCTCGAAGATAAGAGAAGAATGCAGTGACCTTTGCATTGACAAATGGAGATTCCATGTATCTAAAAAATACGCCTTTCGGCCTTCTTATACCCTTTCCCCTGCGGTTTAGCGTGCCTTTTACATTAATATCTAAACCCTCTCCGATGGTGGCCTTTAACTGACTAATAAATGCAACCGATATAAACTGTGATAATTCTGGGTGATTTATGATTCGATCGACAATTGTATTGTACACTAGTGCAGGATCAGGCCAATCCAGTTCTTTTTCAATTACCGGTGTGTCGTCTGTATTCAGTACATGTCCAACAAATGCAAATGCTAACGTTTTGTATTTCTTATAATTGTCAGGAACTGGAAAAGTCCCCCTTGTCGTCTCGATTACACACCTACTTTCATCGTACACCATAGGTTGGAAGTGCTGCATAATACATTGCTTAATACAAACAAGCAGTCTCTCGCCATTCATATTTCAGTTATTTTCCATTACAGCTGATGTCATTGTATATCAGCGCTGTAAAAATCTATCTGTTACAGAAGGTTTTCGCGGTTTTTATAAACAAAACTTTCGTTACGAAATCGAGCAATCACCCCAGCTGCGTATTTGGAAATTCGGGAAAAAGTAGAGCAACGCGAGTTGCATTTTTTACACCATAATGCATGATTAACTTCGAGAAGGGATTAAGGCTAATTTCACTAGTATGTTTCAAAAACCTCAATCTGTCCATTGAATGCCTTATAAAACAGCTATAGATTGCATAGAAGAGTTAGCTACTCAATGCTTTTTGTCAAAGCTTACTGATGATGATGTGTCTACTTTCAGGCGGGTCTGTAGTAAGGAGAATGACATTATAAAGCTGGCACTTAGAATTCCACGGACTATAGACTATACTAGTATACTCCGTCTACTGTACGATACACTTCCGCTCAGGTCCTTGTCCTTTAACGAGGCCTTACCACTCTTTTGTTACTCTATTGATCCAGCTCAGCAAAGGCAGTGTGATCTAAGATTCTATCTTCGCGATGTAGTAAAACTAGCTAGACCGAGAAAGAGACTAGAAATGCAAAAGGCACTTCTACAATGGCTGCCATCATTATTATCCGATGTGACGCTGCAGCTTCTCAATGATATTCGAATACGCTTTGAGGAGATACAGCCTAATATCCGACAAACTGTTTTACAGATTTACGATCGTACTTGTTACCCATCATTGAATTTTGAACATCCGAACCTGGGAGTTTTCCCTGAAACAGATAGTATATTTGAACCTGTATAATAATATATAGTCTAGCGCTTTACGGAAGACAATGTATGTATTTCGGTTCCTGGAGAAACTATTGCATCTATTGCATAGGTAATCTTGCACGTCGCATCCCCGGTTCATTTTCTGCGTTTCCATCTTGCACTTCAATAGCATATCTTTGTTAACGAAGCATCTGTGCTTCATTTTGTAGAACAAAAATGCAACGCGAGAGCGCTAATTTTTCAAACAAAGAATCTGAGCTGCATTTTTACAGAACAGAAATGCAACGCGAGAGCGCTATTTTACCAACAAAGAATCTATACTTCTTTTTTGTTCTACAAAAATGCATCCCGAGAGCGCTATTTTTCTAACAAAGCATCTTAGATTACTTTTTTTTCTCCTTTGTGCGCTCTATAATGCAGTCTCTTGATAACTTTTTGCACTGTAGGTCCGTTAAGGTTAGAAGAAGGCTACTTTGGTGTCTATTTTCTCTTCCATAAAAAAAGCCTGACTCCACTTCCCGCGTTTACTGATTACTAGCGAAGCTGCGGGTGCATTTTTTCAAGATAAAGGCATCCCCGATTATATTCTATACCGATGTGGATTGCGCATACTTTATGAACAGAAAGTGATAGCGTTGATGATTCTTCATTGGTCAGAAAATTATGAACGGTTTCTTCTATTTTGTCTCTATATACTACGTATAGGAAATGTTTACATTTTCGTATTGTTTTCGATTCACTCTATGAATAGTTCTTACTACAATTTTTTTGTCTAAAGAGTAATACTAGAGATAAACATAAAAA
>NZ_JAJBNQ010000058.1:0-2682 GCF_020538025.1 Blautia sp. MSK17_66 | reverse complement strand
ATCCCGCATAAAATCAAGGTATATTAGAATGTAGAATTTACTTTTTCATTCAAGCCATTTTTTATAATTATTTTATTCTCTTATGATTTTAGCTTACATTCAAAAAATCTTGTGTGAATATCACCTCAACTTCCAGTAACTAAAATTAATTTTTCCTGCATTTAAATATAGCACATTATGTACTTTTCGAAAAGAAAAAATGTTCGACAAAATTTTCCATAGATAATCATTCATACACAACAAAGCGTAGCTTCACATTAACAACAAAAAAACACTGAACTCATGATTCATCATAACTTTCAGTGCTTTTTCTTATTATTCCACATTATTTTTTAATTCATATTCTGCCTCTATTTCTGTTTTTTCATTTTCAAGTTCAAGGCGAATCTTTTCGTACTCCGTAGCAAATTCCCAATCTGTCATTTGTTCTGCTTTGAATTGCTCTAATGTTTTCATATTTTCACAGCCCTTTTCGGTAAACTTTGTTTATCGTTGCCTGGGCGTGTTCCAGTTCTTTCTTTTGGATGATTGCTTCGCGGTCGGTCAGGATTGCGAGCATTTCGTCTACTACGTCCTCCGGGCGGGGATTGGAGACGCGGTAGAGGTAGCCTAACATTCGCGTGGCTGTATAATCTGTATTCATCTGCTGATAGGCGATCTCCTTGCAGAATTCATCCGGATACCCCTTTTCACATAACGCATGATAAAGTTCATCTGATCTAGATTCCATTGTTTTATACCTCCAATGTTTCTGTGTCTACTGTATACACAGTATAACCGCTTTCATTCTAGTTCTCAATACTATCTCAAAAAATCCCCTGATATTTCTCCTTCCTCTAACTTTGCAAATGATTGTTAATCATCCCAAAATATGATATGCTTATAAAAACTCCTGGATATAATTTCATATAAATTCGGATGTGATACGATATGAGATACAATCTACCGGATAGAGTTTTCAGAGAACTTACCACACTTGCCCAGAAATATTCCGTTACCAAAATCATACCATTTGGTTCTCGCGCACGAGGTACGCATACAGAACGAAGCGATATTGATATTGTCGTATACGGTGTGGATTTCGATAACTTTTACTGGGATGTCAAAGAAAATATATATTCACTCTTGATGTTTGATATTATACAAGCAGATGCACCCATTTCAGATGCATTAAAAGAAGAAATAAAAAAAGATGGTATTACCATCTACGAAAACAAACTTAAATCACTTACAACCTAAAACACCTGACACCAATTTTTCAAAATCAGTAAAGTCAACACCCTCCCGTCCTCCACAATGAAGAACTCTGTATCTTTCCTACTACCATTCGTCCCGTCGAAAGCACAAACGAGGGGTGTGCAGAGGGGACTGCGAAGTCCCCTTTGCGATTCCCCACAGCATCCGCTGTAAGTTTTCTCAACTTCTCAAGCCAATATTTCCTCTTCTTAAGAGAAATACTTCTCTTTTATGATCTCCACCGGCATCTCTTCCCCTGTCCAGAGTTTAAAGGATGCAGCTCCCTGATACAGAAGCATGTACATACCGTTACCAGTCTTGCATCCTGCTTCCTTTGCTTCACGGAGCAGTCTTGTCTCCTGTGGATTATAAATTACATCAAATACAAACAGATCCTTATGGAACATACTTGTATCTGTGATGATCGTTCTGTCTACGTTAGGAGCCATTCCCACAGAAGTACCGTTTACAAGGATCGCACTCTCTGCGATGGATGCCCGGAGAATCTCCGGATCAGAATAATCATGAAGTGTAACCTTACACTCTGTTCGTTCGTTCAGCTTCGCAACGATCTCCTCAGCTCTTCCAAAGAAATTATCTCTTACATTAAATACATTGATCTCAGCAACACCATCCAGTGCAGCCTGTACCAGGATTGCAGTAGCTGCTCCGCCGGCACCCAGAAGAGTCATCTTCTTTCCGATGATGTCCACTCCGTTCTCTGCAACTGCTCTCATAAATCCAACGCCATCTGTTGTATAAGCAGTCAGTATGCCATTGTCATTGACAATCGTGTTGCACGCACCGGAAATCTCGGAAGCAGGAGATACCTTGTCAGCAAGCTTACACATGATATTCTTGCCCGGCATGGTAATATTCCATCCTCTGGCTCCCATTGTGCGGAGACCCTGAACTGCTTCCGGCATCTTGTCTTCCGGTACATCAAACGCAAGATATGTATAATCCAGCCCCAGCTGATCGCATGCTTCATTGTGCATTTCCGGTGAAACGCTGTGTGCGACCGGGCTTCCAAGTAAACATAATAATCCGGTGTGTCCTGTGATATGTTTTGACATAATCCATATTCCTTTCCGCGTATCAAAATTTGGCAAGTCCTCTCTCACCTTTATGTAGTGTCAATTATACACGATTTAAAGTGATAAAGCAAGGCTGTGTTTTATCATGTCTCGTGCATATTCCATTTTGTTCTAAACCATGATATAGTGAACTACTCGGCAACTGAGTTACCAGAGCATCTGAAATCTGGCGGGATACCGCCTTTTTTCAGGGTGCGTCCATGACACCAATACTGCTTGCCTTTCGGCTATGCAGCTACTTTTATTATTTCTGGCTTTTTTAGTCCGGTTACGAACAATTCTTTTTGCTTCCCGGATACGGACAGATATTTCCGCAGGATATTAAACGCACCTACCGCATCTGCGTTAA
>NZ_JAJBNQ010000057.1:0-2953 GCF_020538025.1 Blautia sp. MSK17_66 | reverse complement strand
CAAGACCTGAAACCTTCTCCTTTGCTTCCTTTTCAGACACTTTCCCGCTTCCTGCCTTTATATAATTTTGAAAGCGTTCTTCCCTTTCTTTTTTCTCACTTGATGCCAGGGTCATGTCCCCACAATCGTCAAAGCTAAACTTCGCTATCTGAAATCCAAGTTCCTCCACATCTGATACCTGCTCACTCTGTGTATAAGAATACCGATAGGTCAGTCCATCTACTGTATATGTCCCCGCCTGTTCGTTCTCATTCTTCTCTTCCTGCATGGGCTGTCCTTTTCCGAATGTGTCTTTTATTTTATTCTGTTCTTCTTCAGGAATCGCCACTCTTTTTATTTTTTTTAAACAGATTGCATCTACATCCGGCACTTTTACCGGTGCATCCGCTGTCAGGGTAAAATTCATCGGGGTTTCTTTATCCTCCCGGTCCGCTGATCTTAGATCTGCCTGGATCGTTGTCTGGTATGTTTCCGGTGCCTGTACCTGTTCGGCAACGGTTTTCTGAGCTGTCTCCTTTTTCTCTTCTTTTTTCTGTTCTGTCTGATCCTTTTCTTCCACAACAGCAGACTGGACAATACGGTCACATCCGGATAATGTCAAAAGATTCATACACAGAACGGCTCCCATAAACATTTTTATTTTCTTCATCCTTTTTCCATCCTTTCCTTTCGGTATTAAAAAAGGTACCCTCTTCTTATGAGAAAAGAGTACCATATTGCTTCGCCGATGTATTCATCAAGATGTAAACAAATTGTAAATCAGAAGATGGCTCTTACCGTGGTTCCCTCTCTCTGTCTGCTTTCGATTTTCAAGCATCCGCCATGGATTTCAGCCACCTTCACACAGAGTGCCAGCCCAAGTCCGGATCCGCCTTCTTTTCGGCTTCGTGATTTGTCCACCATATAAAATGCATCTGTGATCTTTCCCAGTTCTTCCTCCGGGATCCCCATTCCGGTATCCGACACCTCAAAGATCTTTTTTCCAGCTTTCTCATAAGCCCTTACCCAAATGCTTCCACCGGCATCCGTAGCCTTTAGGGCATTGTCGATCAGGTTTATCAGAAGGCTTTCCATCAAGGCCGGATCCATTTTCATGGAAAAGGCTTCACATTCCATCTTGAGGTGCACCGCTTTCTTTTCTGCCTGTTCTTTTTCCATGTCTATGACATGGTTTAAAAGGTCACCTGCCATGGTCATTTCCATCTGTATGGCATGGTTCTGATAAAGCCCCAGCATCTGCAGCATCTTCCCAGAAAGAGCCTCCAGGCGTTTTCCCTCCCGGTTGATATGTTCCAGTGCCCGGTCTTTCTGTTCATCTTTCAGCTTTACATGGCGCAGGGTATCCGAATACCCGATAATGGACGTTAACGGGGTACGCATTTCATGGGAAAGTGCCCCCATGAGCAGCTCCTGTTTCTCTGCCACTTCCTGTAGCTTCTCCATCTGTTCCACAGTTCTTCGCATCATCATATAAATAAAAAGGCCGGCGATCAGGAACACAGCCAGATAAATTCCCAAAAACCAGACAGCGGTCTGTCTCAGCTCTGCAAAAAGCCCTGTGACTTCCCGGACAGAGAGGACTTCGTATCCTTCCGGTCTGGATAATGATTCCAGCTGGAGAAGGAGGTATTTCTGTCCCAGTTTCTGTATCTTGTAGGCATACGGATCTCCTTCATCCTTTAAGTCTAAGTTTTCGAGCCCCACCACTTTATAATTTGTCAGATTTTCAATGACGGCATTGCTTTTTCGGTCGATCAGGGCCATGCCTTCCCCACAGCATCGCTGGAACTGAAAGCCCATATAAGCCTGCTTTCCAGTCTCGGACATCTGCTCATATTTGCTGTTATCCCAAAATTGTTCCAGGAGTATCTTGCCATTTTCCAGCTGTCTTCCGTAGGTCTCTGCAGCATTATTGAGGCTTCGTTTTCCTGTGATATAAAGACTTAGCGTTCCCACTGGGATCAGGGCACATAATAGCGTTACCAGCATAAGAAGTACCGTTCGTTTCCACAGCTTCATCCTTATTCCTCCAGACGGTATCCAAGTTTCGGGATCGTCCTGATCTCATCATAAAGTTCCAGCTTTTTTCTGAGCTGTCCGATATGGACATCCACCGTCCTGCTTTCTCCCAGGTAGTTTTCTCCCCAGACCCGTTTTAACAGTTCTTCCCTTCCAAGCGCAATGTTCTTATTTTGCAGGAGCAGCACAAAGAGGTCATATTCCATCGGCTTTAGGCTTACCGGAAGCCCGTCTTTGTAGACCTGATGGCTTTGCATGTCCACCAGGATGTTCCGGACCGTTAAGACTTTCTTGGCCCGTCCCGTCCTCTCCAGTACCTTTTCAATGCGTACCAGAAGTTCCAGCATCTCAAAAGGTTTTACCATATAATCTTCCGCACCCAGCTTTAATCCCTTCACCTTGGAAGCCACATCATCCTTTGCAGTCAGGTAGAGCACCGGAAGCTCCTTCTTTTTAAAATCCTCCATCAATGCAAACCCGTCTTTTCCCGGCAGCATGATATCCACTACTGCCAGGTCCGCATCCTCCTGCCATAAGAGTAGCCTCTGGGCTTCTTCCCCATCATACGCTGCCACAGTCTCATACCCTGCTGCCTCCAGGTTCATGCACAGCAATTCTGAAATTGCACGGTCATCTTCTATCACCAAAATTTTATTTTTCATTCCCGCTGCCACCTCTAACGCTTTTCTATAGTATAGTTTTTTATATCCCAAGTCTACATTGCATTTGTTCTTGCTTTCTCATCATTTATACGCATCAGGGCACGATAATGTGACCAGTTCAATTCAGGGCACAGTGTGTCTCGAATTAGAAAAGTACAATAAAACTGAAATTATAGATTTTTGTCTCTTATCTTTTTTGCCATTACGAATCCAAACAGTGACATGCTCCCACCACTTAAATCTCTGATTTTGAAGTGGGGGCTTCTTGCTCA
>NZ_JAJBNQ010000056.1:0-3771 GCF_020538025.1 Blautia sp. MSK17_66 | reverse complement strand
TATCCTTTGCCTGCGGTACCACGATCTCGTAAAAATAAAATCCTAAATATCCAAGTGCCTGCTTCTTCATTTTATAAAAAGAAGTCCTGCCTATTCCTAGCTCCTGCTGTACTTCCACATCTGTCTTATTATAATGACTGCAAAAACAGGAATGAAGGATTTCACTGAGCATCACACCATTCGGTGCATAGAACTTCACCAGTGTCATTCCACGATAGATCATATCAGACAAGCCATAAATGATCATCAGGTTATTCATTTCCCGGTGCATCTTTGGCACATTCAGCTGATTGTTATAAATGCTCAGATAACTCAATGCATATGCCATATCTTCATTGATTTTCTCCTGGCACTCCATATCCAGTTCTTCCAATACAACTGGTTTTCTAAAATCAGTTTCTGGTAGCTTGTCATCAGTTCTTTAATATCAGTATAATGTCTTAATCCTGTGCATGACTTGCCATATGGAAGGTAATTTCTTTCACTGATTTAATTGCATAATCTCTGTCTGTCATCAGTTTCAAAATCTCCTTATCATCATCACACTAACTGGCGGTCTTTCAGACCAGTTCGCTTTCCCCATGATTTTGATGGGAAGCAATTGCTTACTACAACTTGCAGAAGCGGATATCCAAAAGGCATTGTGGGAGCTGCCTTTGCTGACCGAAATCCATCTTCTTATGTAAAACCTGCAGGAATATAAAGGGAAAGTGACTATCCCTGCCGATTAATAATCCAAATAATATCGTCTATACCAATCTCTCCTTATTTTTCAAAGCATCTGTAAAATCGTTTTCTATCATTTGGTTATAAAGTCTCTTCTGCGCCAGTTCATCTGTATAATACGCATAGTCATGATTATAATCTTCCATAACTGTTTCTGCCGCCATAGATGCATAATCATATATGGTAGCTATTGAAAGATTCTTATCTATATTTTTGTAAATACCATATTTAATCTTTATTCCTTTAATCGGAGCATTCTCTACAAACTCATTAATAACATTGTCCATTCTCCGATGATCCAGCTCACAATCATCACTTAATAAGCAGAGAAAAGATGCTTTTTCTTTTCTCACCGGTGCTGCTCAAGTTCATAATGCCTAACTCATCTAATCTTATATCTGAATCCTCACTTGCAAACGCAAACACTATTTTTTCGAATGTATCTGCATTTCCAATTCTTGCACATTTCATACGATAACGCAAAATATCATTACCATTTTTTATCCTGTAATGTATTGTGAACTGTGAGACCAGTTGCAGTTGTTTGCATATATTATTAAAATCCGTAGCAACCAGCATTTTATTTCTGTCTTCTTCAAATACATTGGTCTCTATATACTTTTGTATTACGGTTTCATATGTTTTCTTCTCGTTCATTAATTCATCTAACTCTGTGTTTTCATTTAGATGTCTATAAATCTGAATGTACTGATCTTGACGATTTACGCAATATATACTACTAAACTCATTCCCCAAAATGTTAATAATATCCGTAATCAGCATTTTTCCCCTTACTCTTCATTTACATATCATTTTATTGTAATCCCTTGATCTTTTTCAAAGATACTTTCGCTGTTGTTCCAAAGTTTCCATGTCTCTCTTTCTTTAAAATACAACGAAAAGTGAACTCTTATGTACTTGAAGAATCTGAAATACGATTCCTCCCTGTAAATATCAATCTGTTCCACAAAGCAATTAAAATTTATTCTTCTCAGTGACCTTAATATATAGTTTATCAAAATATAGAAGAAATGGATATATATTTTCTTTTAATATTTTTCTAAAAAAGCTTTATTTTATCACTCTTCAGTCACCGGACGCATCATGGAAAGCAGCTCCTTCCGGTAATGATCGGCCTTTTCCTGATTGCCCTGTTCTTTCCGTACCATCTTTGTGATTCCCGGATACTGTCCCGGGAAGCTTTGCAGCATGATACCATCTCCATAGATCAGGTAAACATCTCCGTCTGTCATATCTTCCTCTGTCAGCTTCTTTCCATTCTCATCCGTAAGCTTATCCGGTATCGTTCCGGAAAAAATCGTGTCCGTGTCCAGATCCGCAAAATACCAGCTGTTATCATCTGTATGAAAATACACTGCTGTCATCGGCTTTTCCCCACATCCCGCCAGACAGAACATAACAAGTACCGCCAGCATCACGATCCATTTTTTCATTATTCCACCTCCTAGTCTCTGTCAGTATTTGATTATTTCGACTTCGTACCGTGCTAGCACCATGAAAAACATTAATATTACTGACTTCTACAATGTTTTTTATCTGGCACTACCATTAGTGGGAGATTTTTAATATAAATTTAATTGATCGTTGGAAGTACTTCCATAACCTGATCAATCACTTCCACAATTCTCTGTATATCCATATTTTCTTTTACATCAGAACTATCATTCACGTTCAAACCATCTTGCCAGTCCTGGACAATAGATACTGCCGGGATATTCACTAATGCAAACGGATAATGGTCACTGTTGGTTGCCATTGTCAGGAAAAATCTGTCACTGGGTGTAAATAGTTCTGACATACTGTTTTTATTTAATTCTGCCAGTTTTTTCAATCCCTCATCATCATATTCCGCATTGTCTGGTCTTTTGTTTCCTTCGATCATCGCCATATAACCCAGATCACTTTTTTCTGCAATAGTATCAATATTTATTACTCCGATGATCTGTTTCCGCTCGTCCTCCGTCAGCTTACCAACATACCATCTTGAACCCAGCATATATTTCTCTTCGCCCGAGAACAGGATGAATTTTATATTATACGGTATCTCTGTATCTTTTAAAATCCTTGCCAGTTCAAGCACTGCTGCCACTCCGGAACCGTTATCATTGGCGCCCACCGAATCTTCTGCACTGTCATAATGGGCACTTATGATCAGATTTTTTGTAGTATCAATAGATGAGTTTTTTGTCACAATGATATTTTCACCAATGCCGTCAACAATTGCATTCTCGGCTGTTGATGCCAGAAACACATCTGCCTGCGAGGAATGCCTTATTGCATTCTCATTGTTTTCATCGTTATATTCGAATTTCTGGTATTCTATATTGTCATATCCCAGATTGCCAAAATATTCACTAATATATTCTTTTACATTCTGTATTGCATCAGAATTTATTGGACGCGGTTCAGAAGTGATTTCATCGATGATCTGTTCAATATTCTGTTCCAAAGGCTCTATTATTGTACCGTTCTGGGTAACACTCTCCGCCATTGTCTGAATTGGTGCTATTAATGATATAACCATAATTAAGGCAATTGTAATTTTTTTCATTTGTGAGCTCCCTCATTTTACCAAGTATTAATCAGTATCTTTTATCCAATAACTTTCCATGCAGAACCATAGGCTACAACGAAAGCTTTTTTTCATACCATAAACATTATCATGTGATATACTTCTGCCAATTAAATCTCAGATTTTGAAAAAGGGACAGACATTGATAAATTTACTTAGTTCCATTCTGGGCTATGCACGGAACATTACAACCACATGATCAAAAGGCGGTAAATCTGATATTCTAAATGTACATTGTGATCCTTTTTTAACAAAATTAGCTTTTTTATCATTTATGTTATCAACTGATACTATTATACCATGAACTGCATCACCAACCAAGTGTTCTTTTTTGCTTTTACAGCGTTCGTACAGTGCTTTTACAATTCATTGCACATCTGTAAAGGAAAGAGACTTCTTGCTATATATTATGTTAAATTCCTGAAAGTATTTTCTTTGCGTTCTCCAGGTTA